>JAFSWY010000016.1 GCA_017444295.1 Selenomonadaceae bacterium
AGTTGCTCTGCTCCTGGCAGGGCGATATCAAAGAGGGATTGCGCAGCCACAAGTCGCTTTCGATGATATAGGCATTTCGGACAAGCTCCCCGGCGCAAAAAACCGAGGAAATATTGTTGGCTGCCGCAAAATCCGGGTTCTCGACAAAGCGGAGCATGGGATACTCCGTCAAAAGCGCATCGAACGCCTCCCCCCGATACCCCCGCACAAGGTAGATTTCCTCAATCCCCGCAGCCAATACCGCATCCAAAAGGGACGCAATGATTCTCTTCCCGTGCACCTCCACCAACGGCTTCGGAATCCTTTCCGTCAGCGGCATCAACCGGCTCCCCATCCCGGCCGCCAAGAATATCGCCCGTGCAACTCTCACTGCCATGCAGATTCCTCCCGAGCTGTTACGTTGCCCATCATATGTGTTCCTCCATCGGCGTATTGTGTATTATCAGGCAAGGGTGCTTTCTGCGGTATTGGTTCACCTCGTTTGTACGCAGCCTTGTCGTTCTGGAATGATAGATAATTCTCCAATGAACAATATATCCTTTCAATACAGGCTTCAAGCATCTATCTGTTACCTCAAGCTGCTCAAAGGCATCCTTGATATGGCTTCCCTTCAACTCAATGAAATAGGCGGACTTTTTCGTTTCATTCAGCAGGAGAAAATCAGTACGCTTCGTGTCTCTGCAAGCCTTGGGAATGACTCTGCCGTCTATCTTGATATGATTCACGTAGTCCCTGTCGCTGTTGATAGCTCTGTGTTTACAATGATTTTCCTCAGAAACGTATACGGAATTTGTATGCTTGTCTTCGGCATAGCCAACCAGCATCTCGTAGCTCTTCGGCCATATCTCACTCATTGTTCCCACACTCCAAAGCGAATATTTCATCAGCAAGGCGGTTGATTCGGTCGGAGGCTCCATCAATCATCTCATTGCGAATCAAGCCTGATTCCTCGTCCATAGCATCTTCTATGGTTCCTTTATCGACGAAATAGGCGGCAAATTCTTTGCGGTTGAGCAGCTGTGAGCCGGTCAGCCCGTTTTCCTCCAAGAGACCAGAGACATCCACGCCCTTGTTTTCCAAGCGTTTGATATCCAACAAGTTGTTCATTGCTCCAAGAATATACGGGCTATGCGTCGTGACCACGCATTCATTTTTTCCATGCAATGCCAGGGCGATATACTCCGCGATTTCCTTTTGCGAGCCTGGATACAAATGCGCCTCTGGTTCCTCGATGATGAACATGGTCGGCTGCTTTTCCCGCAAATAGTAGTATATCAGGTTGAGAATCCACAGCACTTCCTGCTGCCCCGAGGAGGCAAAATCAAGCGGCACCGTCTTGTCGGAATCGGAACCAAACAGCCTTATCCCTTCCTCGCCGTTGACGTTGACATAGCGGCCTTTCAGGATACGTCCCATGTATTCCTTTACAGACTGCATGAACCCAAAGTGTGTGCTGTCTATCTTGGCAACCTCTTCGTAAAGCTGTTGCTCGACCAACTGCGGCTTGATTTTCATTACCCGTTCCATATAGTCCTTCATGCAATAATCAAGCGTATCCTTCTGCTTGTCATCCATGACTGCCAAAATATAGTTCAATTGGTGCATCAACAGTGACGTGAAGCTGCGGCCAGCCGGAAGATAAACGATCTTGCTGTTGTCCGCAAACAGTTCTTGCAATTCCCGCCGAACATCCCCCATATTCGCAGCCTTAAAATCAATCTCGCGATATTTTTCCAATGCGTCCATGATTGGGGAACTAAACGTTATCAATGAGTTTGCGCCCTCAACCAATCTGACTTCGATTTTTATATCAGGTGCATACTCATAGGATAAATAGGTACCTCGTTTTATCGACATGTAGTTGCCCAAAATACGATTCAATTTTTTCAGCAAATACCATTTTGCATTTAGCCAAGGCACAGGGTCCATGAGCTCACAGAAAAAGGTTTCGCAAATCTCGTCCTTTACTGTGCGAAAGAAGAAAATCGCCTTGGCTATCGTGCTTTTCCCTGCCGCTTGCGGACCGTCGAACACCATCATTCTATTCATTAGAATTTCACAATCTTCAATCGGCCCCAAGTTATGGATACGCAACCTTGGAACAAAGGCCGTTTCACGCATCTTTCGACCGTCCCTTCCATTGAAAACAGTAGTCATTATCTCAATCTCGTGCGTTGCGACAGATACAACTGCTCCATGTTGTACTTGTTGGAGCCGCTGATGATATCATCCAATGTCACTGTTAGCGACAATCACAGGGTATCGATCAGGGAAATGATCTCCTTGATCGGCATCAGGTACTCATCCGCCTCCAAGGCCCGATGGTTCACCAGGATGCTCTTCGCCGTGCGCTCCATGGCGGGGAAGGCACTCCGGAGAAGCTGGTTGGCATAGATGACGATATTGACGCCGCGCTCTGCCAGTTCCTTTTCCGTCACCTGCCGGTAGGATGTGGGCACCACCACAAGGGGAACCTTGGCAAACTCCGCCCGGAACCTGTCGCAAAAAGCAAAGACCTCATCCGGCTCCTTCTTTCTGGAATGGATCATGATGCCGTCCGCCCCCGCTTTCACATAGGCCCTCGCCCGTTCCATGGCATCCTCCAGCCCCTTCTCCAGAATGAGGCTCTCAATGCGGGCAATGATCATGAACTCATCCGTGCGCTGCGCCGCCTTCCCTGCCGAAATCTTCTCGCTGAAATGCTCGATGGTGTCCTGTGTCTGCTTGACCTCCGTGCCGAACAGGGAATTCTTCTTGAGCCCGACCTTGTCCTCAAGGATAATGGCGGACACCCCCATGCGCTCCAAGGTCCTCACATGGTAGACGAAATGCTCGATGAGCCCGCCCGTGTCGGCATCCAGGATGATGGGCTTCGTCGTCACGTCCATCACATCCTCGATGGTGCGGATGCGTGAGGACATGTCCACCAGCTCGATGTCGGGCTTCCCCTTCTCCGTGGAATCGCAAAGGCTGGAAATCCACATGGCGTCGAACTGGTCCACCCCTTCCCGGTTCTGCACCACGGTCTTTTCCGCAATCAGTCCCGTCAGCCCGCTGTGCACCTCAATGGTCTTGACAATCGGCACGATTTCCATGAGCCGCCGCAGCCTTCCCCTGCGCCGCTCCGGCATCGCAAGGAACTCCCGCATGCGTGCATCCACCCGCCGCACCGCCTCGCTGCGGGTATAAGGCACCTCGATGAGTTCGCCGCCATACTTTTCAAGCGCAGCAAGAACATTTTCCCGGATGCACGACTCCGGGCCTGTCTTCCAGTTGTCCCCATGGACCACATAATCCGGGCGAAGTTCCTCCAACACCTTGTCGTACATGATCTCATGCTGCACGACGACCTCCGATACCTCGGGGATTTCCCTCACCATGGAGATGCGCTCTTCCAGAGATTTGCTGGGGAACCTGTTGTAACGCACCATTTCCGGGTCACAGAGAATCCCCACCGTTACCTCACCGTATTTCTTCGCGTTCCGCAGGATGTTCAGATGGCCCTCGTGTATCACATCCGTACAGAAGCAAGTATAGACCTTCTTCATGGAATCTACGCCCCCATATGTAAATTGGGGCTGCAACGGCAGCCCCAGAAACTACACCCTATGAAATCAAGCATCCGACTCGATGAGCCCGTAATCGCCATCGGCACGGCGATAGACCACATTGACAGACTCCGTCTCCGAGTCGCGGAACATGAAGAAATTGTGGTTCAGAAGATTCATCTGCATGATGGCTTCCTGTGTGTCCATGGGCTTCACCACGAACTTCTTCGTCTTCACCACCGTGTATTCCTCGCCCTCGTCCTTCTCCGGAATGGGGCCCTGCTGCACGGCCTCGGCCTTGAAGCCGCCCTGGCGGAAGCGGCGCTCCAGCTTCGTCTTCTGCTTGCGGATCTGGCGCTCCAGTTTCTCCACCACCAAATCGATGGACGTGTACATGTCCATCGTGGCTTCCTCGCCACGGAGCAGGACACCGCCCGGAACGGGAACCGTGACCTCAACAATATGGCGGCCCTTGGAAACCGTCAGGAGTACGGTAATCTCATCGACCTTCTCAAAATACTTCTCAATCTTCCCGACGCGCTTCTCCACGTACTCGCGAAGCGAGGGAGTGATTTCGATATTCTTGCCACGTACAGTGAATGTTGCCATATGACACATCCCCTTTCTTGATTTGCGCTATACTTATTCTATTCTTCATCTGAAAGGAAATCCCTTCTTTTCTTCCCATGAACAGCAGAAAAATTTCCCGAAAGAACAAAACCGGCCTGCTTGCGCAGACCGGGAACTTGTACTTTCATGATTATGCCGTTTTGACCACATTGGCCGCCTGGGGACCGCGGGCACCTTCCACGATCTCGAACTCAACACCCTGACCCTCTGTCAGTGTCTTGAATCCCTCATCCTGGATCGCGGAGAAATGAACGAACACATCGTCGCCATCTTCCCTCTCGATAAAGCCATAACCCTTCTCGGCACTGAACCATTTAACCTTGCCTGTCATTCGAAACTCCTCCTAGAA
>JAFSWY010000179.1 GCA_017444295.1 Selenomonadaceae bacterium
AAAGCGAGTCGTCCATCCGCGACATCCCAATCGGGAAAAAGTTCTGCAAGATCCTGCGTGCGGAAAAGTTGAGACAGGCCGCCCGCCGCCTGGAATACGGCAAATACTACAAGGGCAGCAATCTTGTCTGCTCATGGCCTGACGGCTCCATGATGGTCCCGAGCGACTTCCGCTACTTCGGGCAGTACTGCAAAAAGACTTTCGGCAGCGGATCCTTCCACTCCCTCCGCCACACCCACGCGACGATGCTCCTCGAATCCGGCCTCGACCTGGAGCTCGTGTCGAAAAGACTCGGCCATTCCTCCATCGTCACCACGGCCAGGACATATTCCCACGTCCTCGACAAGCGAAAGGAAAAGACGCGGCTGTTTCTGGACACGGCTCTTTGACGGTTTTGCCGCCCGTCAAAAATTGCGACGGCAAAATATCGGCAAATATCGGAGAGAACGCAGGAAAAAAGAGATGGCCCTTTATCAGGACCTTTCCTTCTTCAGCCAAACAGCCCTGCCCGTCTCCACGCACTCCCTGAGGTACTCCCGGTCATGGGTGTTGTCCATCGGCGACCAGAAGCCCTTGTGGATGTACGCATTCATCTCACCTGCTGCCACCAGCCTCCCAAAAGGCCCGCGCTCCAGCATTTCTGACCCATCCCCGAGGAAATCGAACACCCGTGGGCTGCACATCATGAACCCGGCATTGACGTAGAACTGGTCGGCCCTTGCCTTTTCCCGGAAACCATGCACCTCTCCCGTTGCCTCGTCCAGTTCCACCGCGCCAAAGCGCCCCGCCGGCTTTGTCACGGTAATCGTCAGCGCCTTGCCGCTCCTCCGGTGGCACTCCGCCAGGGCATCGATGTCGATGTCCCCCACACCATCCCCATGGGTCAGGAAGAACTCCCCCTCGACATAGGGACGGATTTTCAGCACACGCCCCGCCGTGAGGGTATGGAGCCCCGTGCTGGCAAGGGTCACATGCCAGTCCTCCACCTCCTGCCCGCGGCAGGAAAACTCTCCCGTGTCCATGTGGATATCGATGTCCGTGTTCGCATGGTGATAGTCCAGGAAGTACTCCTTGACCATGTGGCCCTTGTAGCCGCAACAGATCACAAAATCCTCCACACCGTACAGGGCATAGCGCCTCATGATATGCCAGAGGATCGGACGGCTGCCAATCTTCACCATGGGTTTCGGCTGGGATTTCGTCTCCTCCGCCAGGCGTGTCCCCATACCGCCCGCCAGTATCACTGCCTGCATTGAGCCACCTCCCTAGTCCAGCCATATCCGCCAAGGCGGATTGCCCTCGTCCCACATGGCCTGGAGGCAATCCCTGTCCCGAACCGTCTCCACAGGCGACCAGAACCCGTCATGGCGATAGGCATTGACCTGCCGCGCCGCAGCCAGTCTCTGCATCGTCTCCACCTCGAAGCGCTCCCTTGGGAAGGGCTTCCTATGAACCACATCCGGCGATACTGCCATGATGCAGGCATTCGCCCACGCATCCAGGGACACGGGCTGGCTCGCGTTGGGCGCCAAGATGCTCCCGTCAGCATCCAGCGGAACGATGCTGTTCCTCCCGCTGGGCTTCGCAAGGACTGCTGTCATCAGCTTCCCCGCCTCCTTGTGGCTGGCAGCCAGGGACGGGACATCCAGGTTGGAGACACAGTCCCCGTAGACCACGAAGAAATCCTCCTCCAGCATGGAGCGCACACGGTAAAGCCTCTCCGCTGTCGTGGTGAACAGCCCCGTATCCACCACGGACACATGCCACGGCTCCGTAACTTTGTTGTGGATATCCACCCGGTTGCTCTTCAAATGGACTGTGATGTCCGAGCTGTAGATATAATAGTTAAGGAAGTATTCCTTGATGAGATCCGACCGGAACCCCGCACATATAATGAAATCGTTGTACCCATAGAACGAGAACAGCTTCATGATATGCCAAAGGATCGGCCTCTCCCCGATGACCGCCATGGGCTTCGGAATCCTGTCCTCATCCATCTCAATCGTGCTCGGCAGACCGCCGGCTAAAATTACTGTTTTCAATGCTGCCTCCTAAATTCTGCATACAAATAAATTTTCCGTCCTCTGTACAAGGACATATATCTATGATATACTGTAAGAGGAACATATGTTCATCTTTATATTTACATGTCCCCATGTTACAATAAGAAGAAAGGAGCATACTATGGCCAACAGAGAATACAAGGACTCCCTGTTCCGTTTCCTTTTCCACAAACCATCGGCACTCTGTTCCCTCTATGAGGCAATCCGGCCCGGCACCAGCCTTTCCGCCAAGGACATCCACCCCAACACCCTGGATTCCATTCTCATGGACCGCATCAAGAACGACATCTCCTTCCTGGCCTCCGGGCAATATATTGTCCTCTTCGGCCACCAAAGCACCTGGAGCTGCAACATTCCCCTGCGCTGCCTCTGGTACATCAGTGAGCTTTACCGCCACATGATTCCCAACAAGAAAGCCATGTATCGCGAAAAAATCATTCAGGTACCCGCCCCACAGTTCTTCGTGTTCCATATCGGTGACAACGAAAGGCCTGACAAGACTACCCTTCATCTGTCGGA
>JAFSWY010000180.1 GCA_017444295.1 Selenomonadaceae bacterium
TATTGCCATGAAGCATCTGCAGGAGGAGCCTGTGCCCGTGCGCCAGTACAATCCGGAGATTGCGCCTGTGGTGGAGGCTGTCGTCATGAAGGCCATGAGCAAGGATCCTGCCATGCGCCCGGACAGCGCGGAGTTTTCCCGCGATCTCCAATCGGCAGAGTATATGCTCCATGGAAATGTCGCCATGCCTGCGTCCGATCCCTATGCGACGCAGGTATTGCCGCAGATGCAGGATCAGATGCCTGGTTCGGCACGACGCATACCCGTAGAGGATGAGGAGAAAAAGGACGCTTTTTGGAAGTCCAAGCTGTTCATGGCAGGCTTGGTCGTGGTGCTTGTCATGGGCTTTTGCGTTGGGGCCTTCCTGTCCTTCGGGAAATTCTGGAGCGTGGAAGAGGTAAAGGTTCCGGATGTGGTGGGCAAGCAGATGGCACTGGCGAGACAGATCCTGGAAGACCAGCATCTCCGGGTGAATGTGGTGGAGGTCTATGACGCCTCCGTGCCTGCAGGACAGGTGGTCTCGCAGTCGCCGGAGGCAGATGCCACGGTGAAATCCGAGAGGCTTGTCACCATCAATGTGAGCAAGGGCGGCGAGAATCTGGAGATGCCGGATGTCAAGGGCCTTAGCCGTTCTGCGGCGGAAAACCGGCTTACAAAGATGGGCCTGAATATCGGGTCCCTTTACGAGAAATATTCGGAGGAGGAAGCCGGCACCGTCATTTCCACGGACCCGCCGATTGGCTCCAAGATCAATAAGGGAACAACGGTTGACCTCACCATTTCCAAGGGGCAGAAGACAAAGAAGGTATCCGTGCCGGATGTGACCGGTGCTTCCCTGGAATCGGCGAAGGAGAGCATTGCCTCCAGGAACCTTCGCGTGGGCAGCATAACGAAACAGCCCAGCAAACAGGCAGAAGGCACCATCGTAAGCCAGTCGCCCTCCGGTGGTGAGGTGGAAGAAGGAACCTCCATCCAGCTGGTGGTGGCGGAGCCTGAGAGCGTGAAGCCCTCCCCGGGGAAGGAAGGGAAATCGGAAGAATCCGGTGCCCCGTCGGAAGCCCCGGATGCGAAAGTGCCCGGCAAGGGAAATGAGAGCGGCAAGGGAAGATGATGCAGACGATGGACCGGGGGGATTCGATGCTATCAGGCCGCGTCATCCGAACCCAGAACAGTTTTTTCTACGTCCAGACAGAACAGGGCGTCATCGACTGCAAGCTTCGAGGTCGCTTCAAGAAAAAGGAGCTCATCTGTCCCGGCGACCGGGTGGAGATCCAGCTTCTTTCCGATGGTACCGGCGTGATAGAAGGGCTTCTGGAACGGCAGAATTTCCTGAAGCGGCCCGCTGTGGCCAATGTTGACCAGGTTGTCCTGACCTTTGCCGCAGCCCAGCCGGATATCCATCCCCTGCTTTTGAACCGGTTTCTCGTTCTGGCAGAGTCCTCCGGGATTCCCCATATTCTCATCTGTGTCAACAAGATAGACCTTCTTCCTGGGGAGGAGGGCAGGACCGTGCTTTCCGATTATGAGAGTATCGGTTACCCTGTCCTGCGTGTATCGGCGGGAAAGGGATGGGGAATGGATGACCTGCGCCGGATTCTGGCAGGGCGTACCACGGTATTTTCCGGTCCCTCCGGCGTGGGGAAGTCATCTCTGCTGAACCGGCTGGATCCTTCCTTTGCCCTGGAGGTGGGCAGGGTCAGTGAAAAGATCAAGAGGGGGCGGCACACCACAAGGCTTGCCAGGCTGTTTCCCTGCGAGGGCGGCTATATCGTCGATACGCCGGGTTTCAGTTCCATAGAGATGGCGGATATGGAGGCAGGTGATTTGGTGAATTTCTTTCCGGAATTTGCCCACTATCTTGGCGGCTGCCGATTCACGCCCTGCACCCACAGCCATGAGCCCCGGTGCTCCATAAAGGAAGCGGTGGAGGCCGGGAAGATTTTCCGGGAACGTTATGAGGCGTACTTGAATTTATTGGACGAGATTGAAACGAGAAAGAAGGAATATCCATGATAAAGATTGCTCCCTCTATTTTGTCTGCGGATTTTTCCCATCTTGCAGAGGAAATGAAGAAAGTCACGGATGCCGGTGCGGAATACATCCATATTGATGTCATGGATGGGACATTCGTCCCCAACATCACCTTGGGCTCCCCCGTGGTGAAATGCCTGCGGAAAGCAAGCAACGCCGTGTTTGATGTGCATCTCATGACAGAGCACCCGGAGACCCAGATTGAGGCGTTTGCCGAGGCGGGGGCGGATATCATCACTTTCCACATCGAGGCGGCAAGGCATGCCCATCGCATCGTGCAGCAGATCAGGGCGGCGGGCTGTAAGGCCGGCATCGCCTTGAATCCGGCGACTCCTCTGGTCATGCTGGAGGAGCTGCTGGGAGATATCGACATGGCGCTGCTCATGACGGTGAATCCCGGCTACGGCGGACAGAACTTCATCCGGTCCATGCTGGAGAAAATAGAGATTCTTCGCCATACGGTGGAGGACAACGGCTTCGCGGTGGACATTGAGGTGGATGGCGGCATCAATGCCGAGACGGCAAAACTTGTGGTGGAGGCCGGGGCGAATGTTCTCGTGGCCGGGTCTGCTGTCTATGGGGCAGCGGATGCGGCGGCGGCGATTCGCGCCATTCGCGGAGAGAACTGACAAGGAGGGCTTGTTTTGGATAAAGCTGTAGTATTGCTTTCCGGTGGACTGGATTCCGCCACCTGCATGGCGGTGGCCCACAGCAAGGGCTATGATCTCTATCCCATCAGCTTCAATTACCATCAGCGGCACAGCATCGAACTGGAAAGCGCAAAAAAGATCGCAGGATTCTATCAGGTCAGGAAGCATTTGATCATCGAGACGAATATGGACCAGATCGGGGGTTCGGCCCTGACCGACGATGCTATTTCCGTTCCGGATGGGAATGTGGACAGGGAAGAGAATGATGTGCCCGTGACCTATGTGCCTGCACGCAATCTGATCTTCCTGAGCTATGCCCTGGGGTATGCCGAGGTATTGGGCGCAAATCATGTCTACATCGGGGTGAATGCCGTGGACTATTCCGGATATCCCGATTGCCGCCCGGAGTTCATCGCGAAATTCCAGGATCTCTCGGACTATGCCACCAGGGCGACGGCGGCGGAGCACAAGAATATCGTCATCGAGGCACCGCTCCAGATGCTGTCCAAGAAAGAGATTGTCCTGCTGGGAACGAAACTCGGGGCGCCGCTTCATCTTACCCATAGCTGTTACAAGGGCGGGGAAAAGGCTTGCGGTGTATGCGACAGCTGCCGTCTTCGTCTGCGGGGATTCGCCGAGGCAGGCATCGAGGATCCCATTGCCTATGAGGAGAGGGAAAATGGATGAAGGATGTTCAGAACCAGAGCGACGACCGCGGCATTGCCATCCAGAGAGTAGGCATCAATGAGGCGCATTTGCCCTTCCTCATCAGGACAAGGGAAGGCGGCTTCCAGCAGGTTCTCGCCAACATCCGTTTCACGGTTTCCCTGCCCATGGAGTACAAGGGAACCCATATGAGCCGGTTCCTTGAGATTTTGGAGCCCTGGAGCCGCAAGCCTTTGGCGGAAGAGGAAATGGATTCGATGCTGGCAGAGGCGATGGAGCATCTGGATGCCCAATCGGCGAACCTTGAGATCTGCTTCAAGTATTTCATCGACAAGAAGGCTCCCGTCAGCGGCAAGGTTTCCTGTCTGGACCTGGACTGCTTTTTCCGGGGGGAGAAGCGCGTGGGCGAAGCGATGCAGTTTACGCTTGGCGTGGAGGTGCCCTTTACCTCCCTTTGCCCATGCAGCAAGGAGATCTCAAGATATGGGGCCCACAACCAGCGTTCTGTCTGCCGCGCAGCCGTCAGGTTCCATCCCGATACGGAATGCATCTATATCGAGGATCTGGCGGCCTTGGTGGAGGAGCAGGCATCCTGCCCCATCTATCCCCTTTTGAAAAGGGAGGACGAGAAATATGTGACGGAGCAGGCTTACGGGAACCCGAAGTTCGTGGAGGACATCCTTCGGGATGTAGTTCTGGCGCTGCGCCGGATTCCCGGCATTGCATGGTTTTCCCTGACCTGCGAGAATTTCGAGTCCATCCACAACCATAATGCTTATGCGAGCCATGAGGAGACAGTGAATGAATAAGTTCTACACGAGATTCCTCTTGTTGGTGCTCTTGGTGCTGGGAATTTCCGGTATCGTCATCTATACGACCGTGGATATCTATACGCTCCGAAACCTCACGAAATTTCATTCCTGGTCACTGGTTTTGGCGGTGTTTGCCGTTTCCCTGGGAATGTTTTTCGATGGCAGCCGCCTGATGCATCTGGTGAAGATTTCCAATGAGCGGATTACCCTGTATCAGGCGGTGCAGGTTATCTTCGGGAATTATTTCCTTGCGCTGCTGACGCCGGGGGCCACCGGGGGAGCCGTGGCGCAGCTCATGTTCCTGCGCCATGCGGGGGTGCCCACGGGAAAGGCGGCAGTGCTGGTCATTGTCCGCACCTTGTCCTCCATCTTTTTCCTCGTTCTTTGCATGCCTTTTATCTTCCTGCATGATGCGGGCATTGTTCCGGGGATCTCCAATAAGATCCTCATGGCGGTCACACTGGCGGCCTTTGCTGTCATTGTCGGCATTGTATGGGGCGCGAAGCAGGGATATCTCGATTATACGGTCATCCGTTTGACAAAGCGTTGCAGCAATGCGAGGAGAAGGAGGATCTTTGCCTTCTATCGGGACACGAAGAGTGCCATCCAGCTTCTTTCAAGGTCGCCCAAAAGCATGCTGCTGGTGTTTGCGGAATCCGGGCTGAACCTCCTCTGCATCTATGCCATTGTGCCCTGCCTTCTCCTGGGCCTGGGCGTAACTGATGCGGACTGGTATACGGTCATGGGGCGCATGATCTTCCTGAACATGTTGCTTTACTTTACGCCGACACCGGGGGGCTCCGGGGTGGCGGAGGGCGGTTTTGTCCTGCTCTTCTCGGATACGGTTCCCTCCGGGACGGTGGGAATCATTGCGGTGTGCTGGCGCCTTGTGGCGGAATACATACCTTTCTTCATCGGGTTTTATTATACGGTTACAGTGTTTGGACGTGATTTCCTCAACCGTCATTTGAGCAGTTCCCAGGGAAATGCCGAACAGTGAGTAGGGTGAAAAAGGACGGCTCTGTTTTGGCGGGCCGTTTCTTTTTATAGGGGGAGTGGATATGCAGACGGAATTGCGCGGGGGATATACCACGGGAGCCTGTGCGGCGGCAGGGGTGAAGGCCTGCCTTCTCTTTTTGCGGGGAGAATACTGCGAGCAAGTGGATATCCTTGCGCTGGATGGGACGCCCCTTTGCATTCCGGTGAAGGATGTGCATCTGTCGGGGGATGGCATCCGGGCAGAAATCATAAAATTTTCCGGGGATGATCCCGATATCACGAATGGAGTATCTGTCTTCACGGAGGTCCGGCGGCTGCCCGACGGAAGCGGGGTGAGCTTCCTGGCGGGCGAGGGAATCGGCCATGTGACGAAGCCCGGCCTCTCTGTCCCGGTGGGCGAGCCTTCCATCAATCCGGGGCCCAGGAAGCTGATCCGCAATGTGGTGCAGGAACTTCTGGGAAAGGATGCAGGGGTGGAAGTGACGATTTCTATTCCTGCGGGGAAGGAATTGGCCAGGCGCACGTTGAATCCTATTCTAGGGATTGAGGGAGGCATCTCTGTGATCGGCACGACCGGCGTCCTTCGTCCCATGTCGGAAGAAGGATTCAAGAATGCACTGGTTCCGCAGATCGATGTGGCGAAGGCGGCCGGGTTTTCTTCCCAGGTGTTCGTGCCGGGGAAAATCGGGGAGAACATTGCCATAAAGTGCGGGCTTCCCAGGGAGGCCATTGTCCAGACCAGCAATTTCATCGGGTTCATGCTGGAGCAGGCGGCAAAGCGGGAAATGGAAGCCATCCTGCTTTTCGGTCACCTCGGCAAATTGGCAAAGGTGGCGGCGGGAGTATTCTACACCCACAACCGCATCGGCGATGCCAGGCTCGAAGCCATGGCAGCCTACAGCGCGGCAGAAGGGCTTCCCGGATCCGGGGTCCAGCGCATCCTTGCGTCAGTGACGACGGAGGAAGCCCTGGCGGTGCTGGAAGAAGCCGGGCTTGCAGAGCGGGTCTGCAGGGTATTGGCGGAGCGGGCAAGCCTTCGGGCGGAACGTTATCTTTTCGGCAAGGTGAAGATCGGGACCGTGATGGTCACTCTGCAGGGGGATATTCTGGGAATGGATGAGCAGGCATGGAAGATTGGGGAGGAACTGCATTGGAATCTGGAGAGGAAATGAGACATCGGATCATTGTGGCAGGCATCGGGCCGGGGCATGGGGACTACATGACACCGGCGGCCCATCAGGCAATCCTTTCCGCAAAGGTTCTTGTGGGGGGACGCCGCGCCCTGTCCCAATTTGCAGCGGAAGGCCAGCGCATCATGTCCATCACCCGCGATATTCCGGCGGTGCTGCAATTCATTCGCGAGGAACTCACTGCATCGGA
>JAFSWY010000181.1 GCA_017444295.1 Selenomonadaceae bacterium
CGGGGAGGGTTTTTCAACGAGCGGCGTTCTTCCGACTGCCGCTATGCTGGATGCGATATGCTCCGACAAAGGCATCGTTGTAGAAAGCTATGACAAGCACTCCATGTGGCTGAATACGAAGGCTATGCAGGATTTTGGGATCAATCGGGAGGCCGTTGCAAAATGGGGAACGGACTGCGTGCATGTGGATGCCAGTGGAAACCCAACCGGCATTATCTCGGAAGCCCCCACCTTCCATGTTCGCGCCCAAATCAATATTTCTGTTGATGAAATGAAAAAGGCGCTGCTGGCGTGGCAGGAGTACGCGCTTTCCAACGGATATACCGGCACGTACAATGCGGGCGTCGAACTTTTGTCCAAGTCGGAGCCTTTGGCATATTATGCGCTGGAAGCGGAGGGCAAACTCAAGCATTATAACTATTCCGGCTGCTATGTCAACGACAATACGGATACGCCGGAAGCGGATATGGATCGAATTGCAGAGGAAGCCGAGAAACACAACAGCAAGCACTATCACATCCTCGGCGCAAAAGTTTTCTGCGACGGTGTCGTTGAGGCGCATACGGCATGGTTGATCGATGATTATGTCGACAAGCCCGGTTACAGAGGCGTGACCCGGTTTGCCGATCATGAAAAAATGGTACGGCTCACCAAGGCTGCCGCAAATCACAACATGAACGTCCATGTCCACTCCATCGGCGACGCTTCCACAAGAGCGTGGATCGATGCCTTTGCGGAGGCAGAAGAAGCGACGGGCTATTTTGACATGCGAAACGCCTTGGCCCATCTGCATATCGTGCACAAGGACGACTACAAGCGGATTGCAGACTACAATATCATGTCGGTTGTGGGCATGATGTGGATCGAGGGGGATGATGTTGTCTTCAAGCAGGAAGTCGATTATGTCGGCAAAGAGAGGGCCTATAACGACTATCCCATCAAATCTCTGGTCGAAAGCGGGGCCGTGGTCGGCTCTCATTCGGATTACCCGGTTTCACCGTACTTCAGCGTGCCTCACAGCGTCTGCTATGGAGCGATCGGCTACCTGCCCTCCCATGGCATAGAACGGCTGCGGCATCAGGATCAATGCTTGAGCAGGGAGAATACCCTCAAAGCGTTGACTGTCAATGTGGCGTATATGTGGCACGAGGAAGACCGCATGGGGTCTCTGGCAACGGGGAAACTGGCCAATCTCACCGTATTCGATCGGAACTTCCTGAAGGATGATTTTGCGGATATCGAAAAAGCGAAGTGCCTTGCAACCTTTGTGGATGGGGAACTGGTTTATCATGCGTAAGGGAATCGCGGGAGCGAAATCCAATCCATTTTCCCGGGAGGGCGTGGCCTTTTCCCCAGCGTGGAAGAAAAGGCTGGCGGCCTCCCTGCTGCCCCTGCCCCTGCTGCTGGCAGCCCCTGCGGGGCTGCTTCCTCAGAACGGGCAGGCAAGCGTCAGTGCCACAGCGGTGCAGATGGAAGCAGACGCTGTCAACAAGGGGAGGGGGAATATGAGCGAGAGAGACGGAGAAGCGGGGGCTGTCAGTGTAGCGGAAGAGCAGCTGCAGGAGGCAAGAGCGCAGCTGTGGGCGCTGTATGGCGGCGAGAACAGAAGAATCACAGACGGCGCTTATGACAAGTCGCTAGCCGTCAAGTGCGTCAATGGTACCTTCGTTGGCAAAAAGACGGAGAATATCGTTGCCTATCGCGGCATTCCCTTTGTGGGGCGGCAGCCTGTGGGGGAGCTTCGCTGGAAAGCACCTGTGGAGGTTGTCCCCGATGACGGTGTGTATGAGGCTTATTACAATGCCAAGAGTGCTTACGGGAATAAAGACATGGAAACGGGCTCCCTGTACTATCAGGATGAGGACTGTCTGTATCTGAACGTATGGAAATCTGCGGAGCCTGCAGCTGCGGGCAAGAAGCCGGTCATGGTATGGATTCACGGCGGCGCTTTTGAAGCGGGCGGGACGGTGGATCCCATGTTTGACTGCCACAGCTTCGTGAAAGAGAATCCGGATGTCATTGTCGTTACCATTGCCTATCGGCTCGGGCCCTTCGGATTCCTGCATCTCTCCCATCTGCCGGACGGTAAGGACTACCCGGATGCACAGAACCTGGGACTCCTGGATCAGCTGATGGCCTTGAAGTGGGTGCATGAGAACATTGCCAGCTTCGGCGGCGATCCGGACAATGTGACCATTTGGGGCGAATCCGCCGGCGCCGGAAGCTGCACCATGCTTCCGCTGCTCGAAGGCTCCCAAAGGTATTTCCGGCGGGTCATTGCCCAGAGCGGTTCCCCGAACCAAACGAAATCCCCAGAGGAAGGCATTGCCTGCACAAATATACTGCTGGATGCACTTGGCTGCAAGACGGCCGCCGAGTTGCAGAAGGTCGATGCCCAAAAGATTATGGACGCATCCGCCGTGCTTTCCATGTGTCAATTTCCGGAAAGGGACGGACGATATCTGCCTTTGGATCCCTATGAGGCGTATGCCAAGGGCGCGGCGAAGGATATTGCCATCCTTCAGGGCTGTAACAAGGATGAATTCGACTTTTTCGTGGCCGGCTTTGGACTGGAAGTTTTCCAAGCTTGGGGTGCCGATCGCAAGTCGAAGTGGATGGCCGGTCTGCCCGCAAAAGATAAAAAGATGGTGGAGAGCTTCCTGCGTGATGTGAAGGCGGACGCAAAATCGGCGCATCCTGCGCCTGCGTCCGCACTAGGCCATCCAGGGCCGTCGGGAGAAAGCTACGAAAAGGACAGCCGCTTCTTCAGCCATGTCTGGTTTATTGATCCCATTTTCAAATTGTCGGAGTGCCAGACCAAGGGTGGCGGAAAATCCTACACCTATTACTTCACGCCTGAATCTACCGTGCCGCTTGTGAAAAGCGGACATTCCATCGAGCTGGCGGGGATCTTCAACCATCCGGAGGAGACATTCGACACAGGAAGGGTCTTTGACGAAACCTTCTCCAAGACCATGCGCAAGATGTGGGTGCAGTTTGCCAAAACCGGCAATCCCTCCCTCAGCGCAAGTTTATCCCCGGACGGCAAGGCAAAGGAGTGGCCTCTCTACGATTTGAAGGACAGGAGGGTGATGGTCTTTGACGAGTTCAACATCCATCCGGAAAAGGAATCCGAGCGAAAGATCGTCGATTGGGACAGAACCTATTACCTGACGAAGTATTACATGCTTTTGCCTACCTCGGAAGCCAAATAAGCGAATCTGAGTCAATGGAAAAAGGGGGTAGACGGAAAGGAGTTCATGATGAATAAAAACATAACCCGCAGAGAGTTTGTCAAAAATGCTGCCTTGGGGCTGGTGGCTTTGGGGCTGCTGCCCTATGAAAGTGTCTTTGCCGCCGGTGCCGATGCTGACCTGGTGGTCTATGGCAAAATCTTCACCTCTGAGGGGAATCAACTGGTGGAAGCCTTTGCGGTGAAGGATGGCAAATACGTCTATGCAGGGGACAGACGGGGCGCAGAAGCCTTTATCAAGAAGGGCAGGACCGAGGTGGTGGACTATACCGGCAAGGGACTGGTGATGCCCGGCTGCGGCAACGGCCACGCGCACTACATGCTGGGCTATGCCCTCTCCACCGTGGGCACCATGGTGGGTATGGAGGATGATGCTCAGAAGTTCATGACGGAAATCCTTCCCGCCACGGTCAGCAAGGCCAGGAAAAACGGCTCCAAGGTGGTTTTCGGTCAGGGGTGGAATTTGGAAAGCTTCAAGCCTCATATCCCCACCCGCCGGGACATTGATGCGGTCTGCAGCGACATCCCCGTTTATTTTTTGGATGATGAATGCCACAAGGCCATCACCAACACCCTCATGCTGGTGCAGGCGGGCATCATGAAGCCGGACGGCACGGTGCTCAAGAAAGAGATTCGGGGCGGCGTGATTGAAATCGGGGCTGACGGCACGCCCACGGGCTTCCTGTCGGAGCAGGCCCAGACCTATGTGCGCCAGTTCATGGATCACGAGAGCCTGTATCCCGTGGAAATGGCCCTCTCCAACCTGGTGGACATCGAGCAGCGCATGCTGTCCGAGGGATACACCATGTACCATGAGGGCTGGGGCAACTATTTTGTGAACAACAACTATTACAAGGCTCTTCAACAGCTTGACAAGGCCGGCAAGCTGAACTTTGTGGTGGGCCTGCCCTATGAAATCGAAAGCTGGATGGATATGGACGAGGCTCTGGGCAGGGCGGTGGCGGTCAAGCAGTTCGCCTCCAAACGAGTGCACCCCAGATGGATCAAGCTTCTCCTGGATGGCACGGTGGAAAGCGGCACCGGGCTGATTGATCCCCTGTATCTTGATGGGCATCAGGGGATCGGCAACTGGGATGAAAAAGATCTGACGGAAATTACCCGCAAGGCCAATGCCCGGGGATTGACCGTTCACATTCATGTCATGGGCAACAAGGGCGTCAACACCGTGGTCAACGCCTTTGTCAACGGCGGCAGGGATGAAATGCGCAATATCCTTGTGCATGTACGCAACGTGGATGAGGCTGATTATAGGCGCATGGCAGCCCATAACATCTATGCCACATCCGGGATTACCTGGCATCATTTCAGCGATGAGATGCAGAAGGAATTGCCGAAGACGCTGCCTGCGAGCATGGCGACCAAGGCCTACCCCTTGAAAAGCTTTTTTGACCACGGCATTCCCGCCTCCATCCATTCGGACTATCCCGCCCTCTCCGGCAGCCCCGATGACCCCTTCGGCATCATGGAGATTGCCGTCACCGGCACCTATCAACCGGAGAAGGGGAAGCCCATCTGGACGGAGGAACTGGTGACCCGGGAGCAGGCTCTCACCGCCATGACCATCAACTGCGCCAGACAGATGTTCCTTGAGGAGGAAAGAGGCAGTATCAAACCGGGCAAATATGCGGACTTCCTTCTGGTGAATAAGGATGTGCTGACCTGCCCGGCTTCGGAGATTCATGACGCCAGGCCGGCGGCCACCTACTTCGAGGGCAGAAAGGTCTTCTCTCTGTAGGCGATTCTTGGGCAAGCAAAATGGCTAAGTTATTTTTCGACAGTTCCTTGGGAAGGAGTTCTTATGAAAAATATAACCCGTAGAGAGTTCATAAAAAATGCAGCTTTGGGCTTGGCAGCCCTGGGGGTTCTGCCCTATGAAAATGTCTTTGCGGCAGGTGCCGCCGATGCCGACCTGGTGGTCTATGGCAAAATCTTCACCGCCGAGGGGAATCATCTGGTGGAAGCCTTTGCGGTGAAGGATGGCACATATGTCTACGCAGGGGACAGGCGGGGCGCAGAAGCCTTTATCCAGAGGGGAAGGACCGAAGTGGTGGACTACACCGGCAAGGGGCTGGTAATGCCCGGATGCGGCAACGGTCACGCTCATTATTCCATAGGTCATGGGATTCCGAAAGTCGGAATGATTGTTGACTTTGATGACACGCCGCAAAAATTTTTGCAGGAAATTGTTCCTGCCGCGGTCCAAAAAGCTCGAGCAAATGGAGCGAAGGCAATTTTTGGTTTTGGTTGGCAGCTTTTGAAATTTGAAAATGATATGCCGACGCGCCAACAGTTAGATGCCATTTGCAGCGACATTCCGATTTATTTTGCGGACGACGAAGGCCACAAAGGTTTGGTGAATACAATTTGCCTTGTCAATGCAGGAATTATGTCGGCGGACGGAAAAGTTCTGAAAAAAGAAAAAGACATTCGCGGCGGCGAGATTGTCATAGGCGAGGACGGCACGCCTTCGGGTTATTTGAAGGAACAGGCCGGAACTTACACGCGCTCTTTCCTGGACAACGACAATCTTTTTTCGGTGCAGTTGGCCAAAGAGAATATGCGCGACATCGAAGCGCATTTATTGTCGGAAGGGTACACGATGTATCTTGACGGCTGGGGCAATTATTTTTACAACGACAATTTCTATCAAGCGGCCCAGCAAATGGATAAAGAAGGAAACATGCACTTTGTCTTGGGCACGACTTACGAAATTGAAAGTTGGATGGATATTGACAAAAGTTTAGAAAAAGCAGTGGAGGTTCAAAAGTATTCTTCTGCCCATGTAAAGCCGAATTGGATAAAACTCTTTATGGACGGCACCCCGGAAAGCGGCACGGGATTTATCGATCCGGTATATCGTGACGGTCATCAGGGGATTGCCAACTGGACAGAGGAAGAAGTTACCGCGATTACGCGCAAGGCGAATGAAAAAGGGTTGATCATGCACATTCACGCCATGGGCAACATGGCTGTAAATCGCGTCGTCAATGCTTACATAAAGGGCGGAAAGGATGAAATGCGCAATACGATTGTGCATTTGCGCAACGTGAACACAGAAGATTATCAGCGAATGGCCGCCCATAATATTTACGCTACGGAAGGAATGCTTTGGCATCATAATGATGATGAGCAGCAGGAGGCAATGCGCAAACTATTTCAGGGGGAAATGGCGCTCAAAGGTTATCCGCTGAAATCATTCTTTGATAACGGCGTAAATGTCAGCGCCCACTCAGATTTTCCTGCCTTGAGCCACAGCCCCGATGATCCCTTCGGAATCATGGAAATTGTGCTGACCGGCGTTTATCACGTCGAAAAGGCCAAGCCTTGGTGGACGGAAGAGCTCTTGACCCGTGAGCAGGCGCTCAACGCTCTCACCATCAATGTCGCTAAACAGATGTTCCTTGAGGAGGAAAGAGGCAGTATCAAACCGGGCAAATATGCGGACTTCCTTCTGGTGAATAAGGATGTGCTGACCTGCCCGGTGACGGAGATCCACACGGCAAAGCCCGCCGCCACCTACTTCGAGGGGAAAAAGGTTTTCTCCCTTGACAAATAAGAGCAAGACCCAGCAAAACGGGGTGTGGACGCACAATGCCCTGAAGCCCAAATCACACAAATCAGCCTTCTCCTCATTTTGGGAGGAGGCTTTGTGTTGTCCGCGTACAGTGCACATATTATCGAAAGAGGCAGTCATAGCGAGTGTTTGCCACTGTGTTTGACACAATCATACAAACGAAGTACAACAAGACAAAAGGAGGACAGCGATGTAGATTTGATTGTGGAATTTTTGAGGCCGATATCCATTCTGACGCTTAGAGGAGCTTCTTAAGAGCAAGGTGGACTTGATACACGGTCCTCTCAGGGAAACGGATATGATTCATGTGGGTCGAGAAGTGGTTCTGTATGCAGCATAGGGATAGAATTGTATTGCAGAAAATCATTTCGGAGATAAATATAGGCATCGAGATACTGGGAGGGACTGCGTATAAGGCAGTCCTTTTTGATGTCATATATAAAAGTTCCTTGAAAAAATGTAACAAATAACAAAAACTCGTCATAAAAAATGTAAAAATAACTTAAAAGTCATTTGAAAAAATGGTTTTTAATGATACTATATAGACAGGAGGTGGTATTCGTGCTGAAACGAAAAATTACAGATAAGCTGCTGCAATGGAAGCAACAGGAAGATAGATTGCCCTTGGTTATCAAGGGGTGCAGGCAGTGTGGCAAGACACGTGCGGTGCTGGATTTTGCCGGTAATAACTACGAGCACGTTGTTTACCTGAATTTTTTTGAGAACTCCAGCTATGGAGCTATCTTCAAGGATAATCTGGAGGTAGACTTCCTGACGATGATGATGACAGCCCAGGTAAAGGACGCTGTTTTTGAGGCAGGCAAAACGGTAATAATTTTGGATGAGATACAGGAGTGTCCTGAGGCACGCACAGCCTTAAAGTTCTTCAAACTGGACGGACGCTATGACGTAATTGCCACAGGTTCACTTTTAGGCGTTAAAGGCTACGGGGAGCCAAAATCTGTTCCAGTTGGCTACGAAACGATGCTGACCATGGTACCAATGGATTTTGAGGAATTTCTTTGGGCCAATGGCATTGACGAAAAGCTGATAGCTCTACTGACGGATTGTGTTGCCGAAGAAAAGCCGGTACCTGAAGCATTACACGCAAAGATGCGAATGCTCCTTCTCCAGTATGTAGTAGTTGGGGGGATGCCTGCGGTAGTACAAAATTTTGTTGACCACCACAATATGGCTCAGGTGCTCCAGATGCAGAGAGACATCACCATGTCCTATGAGGACGATATGATGAAATATGCTCCTGACCGTGACAAGGTTCGTATCAGGAAGTGCTACCGCTCGATTCCTAAGCAACTGGCCAAGGAAAACAAGAAGTTCCAGTATTCTGTGGTGGAGCGAGGCGCAAGAAGCAAGGATTATGATAGCTGCTTGTCCTGGATAGAGGACGCTGGGATACTGCACCACTGCTATAACCTCTCTATTCCGGAACTGCCGTTGGACGGCAATTCAGAGGAGAATATATTCAAAGTTTACATGGCTGATACCGGGCTTTTCATCAGTATGCTGGAAGATGGGACTCAGGCAGATATTCTTCAGGGGAACCTGCTGGGCTACAAAGGGGCCATATTTGAAAATCTTGTGGCAGACTTCTTTGGCAAGATGGGACGCAAGTTGTATTATTTCCGTAAAGACTCGGGATTGGAGATAGATTTTGTCATCAAGTACAAAGGAAAGGCAACTTTGGTAGAGGTGAAGGCCACCAATGGGAATGCTAAGAGTATGAAGCAGGTCTTGGACAATCCTGACAGATACCATGTGGAGCAGGCCATAAAACTGGCAGACGCTCAAGTAGGAAGAAATGGGCAAGTGTTGACGCTGCCACTATATATGGGAGCTTTTATCACAGCGGTAACAGCATAACAGATGCAAATCTTTGGCCCAAGAAGGGATGCAAGGCAAAAACCACCAAAGTTGAATACCAGGATAATGCTGACCGCATAGAGGTCGAGCGTTTCTGCATTATTGAGCAGACATTGCATCGTCTTCTCGCATATGGGGCATGTCTTTCACGTGTGATAAACATTTCCCTCTCTTTCCATATCCTCTCCGCCTTCCTTGCAA
>JAFSWY010000182.1 GCA_017444295.1 Selenomonadaceae bacterium
CAAATGGCTGTCCGAGCCTGTGTCCCCTGTGGACGAATACGACCTGCAGATGCTGGATATTGACCTCGACTTGAAAAAACAAAAAAATGCTGCAGAGGGGGCAGAATGCGCCACAGAGTTCTTTTACGGCAATGCCGGAAAGCGCCAGGGCGTGGAAAAGTTCCTCACAGAGCTTTGCATGCTGGCTGAGCCAGTCTCCCTGTTGCTCCACTCGGATGAAACGATGGAATGGATGTACGAAGACACGGAGTTCACGAAACGTTGGGCGCATCTTCTCACAACAATCATTGATCGGGGCGGAAAGGTCAAGATTGTCCATACCATCCGCAGAAACATCGAGGAGATGATCGAGTCCATCAAGAAGTGGCTCCCCATCTACATGACGGGGAAAATCGAGACCTTTTACTGCCCGCGCCTCAGGGACAATATCTATCATCGCACCTTGTTCATCGCCCAAAAGCACTCGGCACTTGTCTCCCATTCCATCATGGGCACGAAGAAGGCGATGGTGAACATCCTCATCCGCGATCTGTCGGCTGTCAACGCCTTGGAGGATGAGTTTTTCGGCTATCTCGCCCTTTGCCGTCCTTTGGTGAAGATCTACAGCATCCGCAATGTGGAGGATTTCCTGCACACCTATTCGCTGTTCACCAAGGCAGATGACAACCTCATCATGTTGCGCTCCATCCCGTCGCGGTGCACCATGCCGGAGACAGTGAACCGGAAGATGTCCGAGAGGATCAATCATCTGATTTTCCAGCAGGAGACCTCACGCCTCCGGGGAGTGTTCGAGGCACATCTCGCACAAGGCTGCCAGTTCACGGAAATCCTGTGCCTACCCGATGCGGACCTGGTGCGGGACGGCTCCGTGCCGATTCCCTTCCGGGATCTTTTGGGGCAACCGGAGCTTGCTTATACGGTGGAGGAGTTCCGGCTGCATCTGGAGGCCATGGTGGAGCTTCTCGCCACACAGCCCAATTACCATGTCATCCTGCCGCCCAAGCCCGATCTCAACCCCTTTTCCTCCCGCCGCTATTATGCGGGCATTGACCTCTTTGCCGCCTCTTCCGACATCATCATGTGCATGGTAAAGGAAAACACGGCGTTCTCATGCACAACGCGGGAAAGAACACCGTTGCCTTTTTTTCCAACGAGGCAGACATTACGCTGGCCTTCTGGGACTATTTCCACCGCATCGCCGCGCAGGAGGATCGGCAGAATGCCATGCAGCAGCTTCACTCCTACGCGGGGAAGCTGGGATAGGATACGATTATCAAGAAGACAGGCATGACATTACAACGCCTGACTGAATGAAAGGCAATGTTATAAACACAGTCAAAAACCAGCCTACCGTGGGGGATATATTTCCCATGGTAGGCTGGTTTGACTATGTACTACAATTCATCTCTACGAGCTACTTGCATCCTCGGAAAGCATCATCGCCCCCAGTACGGACTGCTCTGCCTCTATATTTGGGGGAAGTTCCCTCTCTGCCATATTCGTCCCATTCCTCAATAACCTGATAAACGTCATATTTTGAAACATTCGCCAAAGACAAGGGTATCGCCTTTATCTCTCTGCGGTTTTTGCTGTCTCCTGCACCAGCCGCCTCCCGTACTGCCCCATACGCTCCCCAAAAGGGCTGAGTGTCTGTATTGCCCATGCAACGGCCTCCTGTGGATAGTGGCACAGAAGTTCCTTGGTTGCCCGCTGGTCGAACTGTTGCTGTTTCTGCGGTGCAAAGCGGAAAGGCGAATGTTTGCACTTCGGCAATCTGGGCAGACTGTCCTCCGACACCTTGCCATCAGCTGCAAGGATGCGGTAGCCCTTGGATATGAACATAAGCCGATTTTTGCTGTCCCGCAAACTGCACATGGTTTCCGTAATACGCTCCGAGAAATCCCGGAACTGCCCGTCCGTCAGGCGGACACCGGGATATTTCTCCTGTAGTTCACGGGTTTCTTTACTGTCCCGCAAGTGCAGGAACCGCCTCGCACCGTGCAGAATTCTCTGGGTGAATGCCGCCAACCGCTGCAAAAGGGTAGGATTGGCCTTGGCCATATCCTGCAACACCCTCCTTCCGGTCTTGCGGTCGGCAAAGGCATCGGCCAAGAGTTCCTCTGCCACTTCGCTGTCACTCATGCAGGGACGATCTGCCTCCTTGCGGTAATCGTCCATCATCTTCTTGGAGAACATCTCTGTCTTTTCTGCATGGCAGAGCAGATCGGCATAGAGTTCCGGCTCATGTTCCTTCATGGCATGAAACGCCTCGTGCCACATGACCCAATCCATTGAAACTTCGGCATCCTGATTCACATAGAGCCTGTCCTTGTCCCTGTCATAACGCCCGTGAAGTTCCATTGGACCTTTGAAGAAGGAAAGGTCAATGCCCATGACTTCCTGACTGAATACCTGCAGCGTCTGCTGCTCCGAGGTCAGTTCCCCTTGGGGGGTAACTGTGGAGGCGGCAACCATCTCCGAGAGATTTCCCGCCGAAGCGGAGTACAGCTCAAAGCCCCGGTCATGCTCCCGGAACCGGATGGTGGCAAAGAGCTTGTCAAAGGCGTTGCGCATGGATTCCAGTTCCTCATCCGAGGGATAGGGGTAAGTGCCTTTCATGGCGGAGTTGCACCATTCCTCGATAGTGTTGTAGATCCACCGATGCCCTTCCATCTCATGCCTGCTCCGATCAATCCAATAGTGGAGTTGCTGCAAGAACATGGCCTCGTTGAGACCGATTTTCGTCGCCAAGGTGGGAAGCACCATCAGAGGGACTTCCTGTATCAGTAGGTTGCTCATGTGTAATAACCTCTCCCGCGCAAATCGGAAAGTGCGTCGAGGGCGACGAAATCATCGAACATCTGCCCTTTTTCCGGCCAAAGAAACAGGACGGTGCCGACGAGCCCTTGATTTTACTGGCTTTTCCGATTTGGTTATATTATTACACAAGCGTCCAACACCACAATGTTTGCTTTTTTTTCCTTGGTAATCACACGCCATTGCTCCAGAATCTCCGTATAGTTCCGCCCCAACCGATCAATACTCTTGATGACGAGAGTATCATCTTCCCGCAGCTTCTTCATCAATCTTCGATAGGACGGCCTCTCGAAATCCTTGCCCGACTGCTTGTCCAGCCACACATTTTCCTCCGCAATCCCGAACTCCTGCATGGCAATCCTCTGCCTGTCCTCGTTCTGCTCCCTCGTGGAAACACGGATATAACCGAAAATTCTTTCCTGCATCACAGCTTCTTCCTTTCGCATTTCTTTTCTATCATACATGTATACATGCAGAAAATCCTTGCTTATCAGCCCCTGCAGGAAAATTGACGTCGTACCAGAAAAAGGCTGCTGCACGTTCATTACGTGCAGCAGCCCCAGACCGTAGACATACCGCCATGCAGGTTATCCACAAACCTAGCATGGCGGTAATTTTATGCCACATTTTGTTCAAAAACGGGAAGTATCCTTAACATTGCACAACAATTGATGGAAAAATTGAATGTGGATCCGCGCCCTGTGACGCGGATTTTCTTGTATCACATAACTTTTAAGCTTTCTTGCGCAGCACCACCGCACTGCGGGCGGGGATGTAGAGCTTGAGCCATTCCTTTTTCTCCCCTTCATAGAGGGCATCGAAGTTGGTGATGTGGGGCACATGGTCATCGGCAAGGCCATTGCCGCCGAACTGGATGG
>JAFSWY010000183.1 GCA_017444295.1 Selenomonadaceae bacterium
AGCACCTGAAGCTGCTTGATGGCGGCCGGACGATAGATGTCCGCTGCCACCAGCAAAGGCCGCTTCCCCTGTTTCTTGAGGGAAAGCCCCAGCTTTCCTGCAGATGTGGTCTTGCCTGCGCCCTGCAGTCCCACCATCATGATGACAGTCGGGGGCTTCGGGCTCATATTGATGCGGCTCTGGGTGCCGCCCATGAGTTTCGTCAGTTCCTCATCGACAATCTTCACAACAACCTGGGCAGGTGTCAGTGTTTCCAAAATCTCCTGTCCAATGGCCCGTTCCTTGATGGTCTTGATGAAATCCTTGACGACCTTGAAATTCACATCGGCCTCAAGAAGCGCCATCCGCACTTCCCGCATGGCCTCGTTGACATCGTCCTCCGTCAGCTTGCCATGCCCGCGCAGTTTCTTGAAGGTCTCCTGCAAGCGTTCCGATAAACTCTCGAAAATCAAATCCTATACCTCCCGGCCTCGTTCCAGGAAAAAAGAAAGTCGGCCCAATATCTCATCCACAGCCTTTTCATTGTCCGGCTGCCGAAGTTTCTGCAACATCCCATGGATTTCGCCCAGCTCAACACGTTCCTTTCGGTAGCGCTCCACCAGCCTGAGCTTTTCCTCATATGCCTCCATCGACTTTTGGGAGCGATGCAGATTGTCGTGGACGGCCTGACGGGAAATCCCCAGTTCCTCCCCAATCTCTGCCAGGGAGAAATCCTCGAACAGGTGCATTTCCATGCAGTCCCGTTGCCGCTCCGTGAGAAGCGCCCCATACAGGTCAAAAAGATCTGTCAGATAAAGAAGCT
This sequence comes from Selenomonadaceae bacterium, assembly GCA_017444295.1. Taxonomy (GTDB): domain Bacteria; phylum Bacillota; class Negativicutes; order Selenomonadales; family Selenomonadaceae; genus UBA3796. The sequence continues at coordinate 803 of JAFSWY010000183.1, forward strand.
CATCCATCATGGCATCTCCCCTGCCTATCAAGCATTTCCCCTTGACACCAAAGTATTATACACAGGCAAATGCCCGCTGTCAAGCCGTTATTTCCCCTTCCGCTTCTTGCCGAGGCCATCAAGGAAGGACTTGGCGATGCAAACAAGTGCCTGAAACTGGAAGAAAAATTTTTCAGCAGACTTGGGCATTGTTTTGTATAATATTTGTATAGGGCGTTTCAAAATCATAAAAAAACATTTGGGAGGAATCGTAATGAAAAAGACATGGCTTCTTGCGGCAGTCACTTTGATACTGCTGTCAAACACCTCGCCCGCATCCGCGGACTTCGGGACCGGGATTGGCATCACCTTTCCCATGGGATCCTCCTCTGCTGCCGCCTCCGGCCATGCGGAAAGCTATGCGTCCTTTTGCGACGGGCGCATCGTGCAGGAGCTTACGGTAACAGAGAGGAGGGGGCGTCTCGTCCTTGAGTTGAAAGTCACAAATATCTCCGATCAGCCCTGCTCCATCGACCATAGAACCGGGCAAATCTACGATTTCGTCATACTGGACAAGAACGGGAAATCCCTCTACCGCTGGTCGGACGGCATGGCATTCACACAGGCCCTCGCCACAACCTCCTATCCCCCGCACGAATCCGCTGTTTACACGGCAGAGCTCGACCGCAAATCCTATCGGGACATCAAGGAAGCCGCTGCCTTTGCATCTGCCTGCCTCTCGGACACGCAATACTCGCTCACCACACGAATCCCCACAGCATCAGCGACAGCCTCCAATCCTGCGGTTCTGCACGGCGGCATCATCATTGGGCGCGGAAACTGGTAAAGACCTGTGAAGAAATAATTTTTGAAGAATTGCGTCGGACAAATTTCGGCTGACGCGGACAGACGGAATTGGGATAAAATTTATGAACGAACAGTTCCGTAGATAGTGAAATCTATGCTATACTTGTAGAAAACTTTGACACAAAAGGACGTGTATTTCTTGGAAAACCCCGACCCTGCTTTATTGCTTGCGCTGCTTGTTTGCTTTGCCCTGGCGAATGCATTCTTCTCCCTTGTGGAAACGTCATTGACCAAAAGCCACAGGAGCACGTTGGAAAAAATGGCGGAGGACGACAACCCGGATGCCGAGGCTGCCCTGGACATCCTGGAGAACCCCGATGAAACCCAGTCCGTTGTCCAGATCGGCATCACACTGATGGGAATCCTCTCCGGCCTCTGCACCGGGCTCCTGGCAGCCCCAATCCTCGCATCCTGTCTCTCCTTCCTTCCCCACGCCTACGCGGTGTCCCTGGCGGTCAGCATCCTGCTCGTCACCTGTTTCCTGTTGCTTCTTGGGGAATTCCTTCCAAAAAAAATTGCCTTGCAATACCCTGAAAATGTTTTGCTGAAGCACCATCGCGCATTGAACAGGCTGGCATGGGCAACCCGCCCCTTCGTGTCCTTCCTCTCCAACATCGCCAATTCCATTCTGCTGGTTTTCGGCGTCAATCCCCAAGTCGAGGAAACCGTCACGGAGGACGAGGTCAAGGATCTCATTGAACAGGGAACCGAGGACGGAACCTTCGAGAAAACGGAACAGGACATGGTGGACCGCATCTTCCATCTCGGCGACCAGACCGCCTACGGGCTCATGACGCCACGCACCCAGATGCTCTGGCTGGATCTGGAGGACTCCCTGAGACACAACCTGCGGATCATCCGGGAGCACCCCCAGACAGTTTTCCCCGTGGGAAGGAACAGCCTCGACGAGTTCTGCGGTGTCCTCTATGCCAAGGATCTCCTGGATGCCTCTCTGGCAAAGAAATCCCTGGACCTTGCCCAATACATCCGCAAGCCCATGTCCATCCCCCGCTCCATGGAGACCTTCCGCCTGCTGGAAAAATTCCGCGACACGGGCATCCATGAGGCCATGGTTCTCGATGAATACGGCGGTGTCATCGGCTTCATTACCCTGGACGATATCCTCCTGAAAATCATCGGGAGCAGCACCCAGGGAACGGCGGATGCCTCCCCCTTCCAGATCAGCCAGAGAGACGAGAATTCCTGGGCCTTGGATGGGCTTTGTCCCATCGATGAATTCAAGGAGCGCTTCGATATCGAGGAACTGCCGGAGGAAGACCATGACCATTTCCAGACCATGGGAGGCTTCCTCACCTCCTATTTCGGCTACATCCCCAAAAAGGGAGAGTCCTGCGAATGGAACGGCTTCCTTTTCGAGGTGCTGAACATGGATCGCGCCCGCATCGACAAGATTCTCGTCACGCGAAAGTCCACGGAGGAGGAAGCCGATAAGGAAAGTTCCTAAGCCCCGTCCGGATTGATCTCTATTCCTGCGCTGTCTTCCTGCGCTCCCGCAGGAACTTCACGGCAGACAGGCCCGCTTCCGCGCCCTGATACACGGCCTTTGCAATTTGCAGCAGGCCACCCGTGCAGACACCGGCAGCAAATACGCCCGGCACATTTGTTTCCATATGCGCATCTGCCTTGATGTTCTGCCCGTCAAGCATCACTCCGAGTTTCCGCGCCAGTTCGTTGCTGGATGCAGTTCCTACCGCCACGAACAATCCGTCCATCGCTATACGCTCCCCATTTTCCAGATGAGCGCCGGTGAGGCGGTCCGTTCCCTCCAGGGCAGCCACGGGGGATTTATGCACGGTTACCTTCTCCGGCAGGTTCGGCGGCGCATCTTCTCCCTGGGTAAACAGCAGCACCTCAGCCGCATGGGGCAGCAAGGCTTCCGCCTCATGAACGGCGTATTCCCCGCTGCCCAATACCCCTGCGGTCTTTCCCCGATAAAAGAAGCCGTCACAAACAGCGCAGTAGCTCACACCATGCCCCTCAAGCTCCCGCAGGCCCGGAATTCCCGGTGCCTTGCGTGCAGCGCCTGCCGCAATGACAATGCTGTCCGCCTCATAGACCTTTTGGGAGGAAACCGCGCGAAATCCCTGAAAATCATCGCTGTATTCCAGAGCCAGGAGTTCGTCTTCCACCACGGAAATGCCAAGGGCAATTGCGCCCGCGATACCTCTTCGCTCCAATTCCGCTCCCGGGACACCCTGCTCCAGCCCGTAATAATTCTGTACCATTTCGGCTTTGCCTAGGGCGCCTGTGCCTGTTCCCCTGTGGATGACCAGGACATCTGCACCGCCGCGCCGGGCATACAAGGCCGCCGAAATGCCCGCCGGCCCTGCCCCCAAAACCAGAACCCTTGCCATATCCATCACCTCTCCAGATTATGCAAGAAGCGCTTCGATCTGCTCCTTGGGAACCACACCCACGGAATCCTTGATCTTCTCGCCGTTCCGGAAGACCATGAGCGTGGGAATCGACATGATGCCAAACTGCTCTGCGAGTTCCGGCTCCTCGTCGATGTTGATCTTGCCGACCTTGAGATTGGAATGTGCCTCCGCCACCTCATCCACAACAGGGGAAAGCATGCGGCAGGGCCCGCACCAGGGTGCCCAGAAATCAATCAGCACGGTGCCTTCCGCCTTCAGAACCTCTGCATCGAAATTGTCCTTGGTGATCACTTGTGGTTTCATTTTGAATTTCCTCCTTCACACGCTTGCTTCTCGAATAAAATTTCCAGGATTTTCCTGACCCTGTCATCCTTCAGGGAATACCGGACCTCCAGCCCCTGCCGCTCCCCTTCAATGATTCCGGCTTGCCGGAGCTTCCCCAGCTGTTGGGATATCGTGGACTGCGGCATATCCATGCATTCCTGCATGCAGGTCACATTGCACTCCCCCACCCGCCAAAGCCTCCGCACCATGCAAAGGCGCACGGGATGAGCGATGGCCTTGAGCATTTCCGCCGCCTCCTCCATCGCCTTTCTGTCCTTTATCAATCATTCCTCACCTCCCGTACGGAGTTCTTTGAAGTTTATATCTATATATTATATTATTACGATATAAATGTCAATAAAAAACAGAAAGGTTTCTATTTCAATTTTCGATTCCCTTGCGGGCAGGAATTCCTCTTTGGTAATAATGCCTGACTTCACGCATGTCCGTCACGAGATCGGCACGGTCCACCAGCCACTTTGGCGCCTTTCGCCCGGTGCAGACAATCTCTGCCTCGGGCGGGATCTTTTCCAGCAAATCCTCCAGAGCTGCCCGGGATATGAGCCCAAAAGCCAATGCCACATTGATCTCATCGAGGATTATGAGGTCATACTGCCCTTCCAGTGCCTTCTGCTTTGCTCTTTGCAAACCACTTTCCATAAGGAGCACATAATCTGCAGGGGGCCTTCCCTTGGGAAAGACCACCACATCCTCCCCCCATTCCTTCCTCTCCTCATCCGTGAGCACACCCTCTTCCGCGATAAAGAAAGGCTTCCCCGAGGTCTCAAGGCAAAGTTGCGGCGCAAAGCCTTTCAGGACACCCTGCTCGCTGTAGGCGAGGCTCTTCATGAACTGCATGATATAAACACGCTTTC
>JAFSWY010000184.1 GCA_017444295.1 Selenomonadaceae bacterium
AAGCTCACCCTGGTTTCCGCAACGAGCATTGTGGAGGGCGGCTCCCATGATGTCATCCTGCGCGACAAATTCTCGGCGCGTTCCAATTGACAACTGATGATTGAGAGACAGAATGAACGGTGCATGGCCTTTGGCTGTGCACCGATTTTTCGTTGGCAGTAGGAATGGCTGCGTGTTTTGTCGAATTGATATTATTGAGATGTTAATAATGCTGCGGAGGAGGATGGGGAGCCATGATTGTGAGTGCCAGCCGTCGGACGGACATTCCGGCGTTCTACTTTGACTGGTTCTGCCACCGGCTGCAGGAAGGATTTGTGGATGTCGTGAATCCCTTCAACCGCAGGCAGGTGAGCCGTATCTCTCTTTTGCCGGATTTCGTGGACTGCCTTGTGTTCTGGACGAAAGATCCTGCCTCCATGCTCGGAGGGCTTGACGCGCTTGATGCCTATCATTATTATGTGCAGATATCCATCACTCCCTACGGCAGGGATATTGAGCGGAACCTTCGTCCCAAGGAGGACATCATCAAGACCGTGCAGGAACTCTCCCTTCGGCTGGGAAGGGAGCGGGTGGTCTGGCGGTATGACCCCATCCTCCTGAATGACCGATACACCATCCATGGCCATCTGGCGTGGTTCGGGAGGACGATGGATGCTCTCTCTCCATATGTGGAGCGGTGCGTCATCAGTTTCATAGACCTGTATGCCAAGACCAGGAAGAACACGCAGGGGCTCAATCTCCACGAACTTTCCGATGAGGAGATGCATGAACTGGCGGCAGGATTGTCCGGGATATCCGGGGGGAGCGGCGTGGCGCTCCAGACTTGTTCCGAGGCGGTTGCACTGGAACGGTACGGCATCGTTCATGGAGCCTGTATTGACGGCAAACTGATCGAGCGTATCACGGGAAAACCCGTCCATGGGGGGAAGGCCAAAAGTCAGCGTCCCCTCTGCAATTGCGTGGAGAGCTTCGATATTGGCGCCTACGACACATGCATCCACGGATGCCGCTACTGTTATGCCAATGCCAACGAGGGAAAGGCGCAACATGGCTTTAAGGGGCATGACCCAATGGCATCGCTTCTGACGGGAAGATTGTCCGGGGATGAAACGATCACGGTGCATGAATGAGAGAGGGAAACGTCAATATGAATATTTTGCCATTGGCAAAATCTGAACAATGCGTTATAATATATAAAAGGTCAAATAGTCAATGACATTTTGTGAAGGTGATACACATGAGCAACATTGCGGACTTGATTGAGGAATACATCCTCCGGCAGCTGGCGGCGCAGCAGGACGGGAAGGTGGAGCTCAGGCGGACGGACATTGCGGACAAGATCTCCTGCGCTCCCTCCCAGATCAGCTATGTGCTGTCCACGCGCTTTACCCAGGACAAGGGGTTTGTGGTGGAGTCGCGAAGGGGATTGGGGGGCTACATCCGGATTGTGCAGATTCCCCTGAAAAACCTTGTCTACCAGGACATGCTTGGGAAGATCAACGAGAAGACGGAGTTCCCGGAGGTGCAGTCCATGGTGCGTTACCTCTTGCAACACCAGATGATAACGAACAGGGAGGCGGCCCTCATGATGCAGGTCATCTCGGCGGCCTACCAGTCGGAGACGATGCCTGTGCAGGAACGGGTGCGGCTTTTGAAGGCGATGCTCCTCACCATGGAGAATTTTTCGTAAAGGATGGATGGAAATGGTTTGTGACGAGTGCGGAAAGAACGAGGCCCATATCCATATCGTTCAAATCGGGCCGAACGGAAGGATAGAGAAGAATCTTTGCGAGGAGTGCGCAGCGGGGTATGGGACCACGATGTTCGCCTCCCAGCAGAAAAGCATGTCGGTGAATGATTTCCTCAAAGGGGTATTCAGCAGTGCCTCGGAGGCGGAGAATGCGGCCTCCAGCCGGCACCATGAACTGGTTTGCCCGAATTGCGGGATGAGCTATCAGGATTTTCACGATACGGGGAAGATTGGCTGTTCTGTCTGCTACGATACCTTCCGCCAGCAGTTGGAGCCGCTTTTGCGGCGGGTGCACGGATCCAGCGTCCACAGCGGGAAGATTCCCCATCGTTCCGGCGGCGCCCTTGAGATGAAGCATGAGATCGAAGTGCTCCGAAGGAATCTCCAGGAAGCCGTCCGGCAGGAGGAGTATGAGAAGGCGGCAGAGTACCGCGACCGCATCCGCGTTCTTGAAAAGGAACTCGGCAAACAGGAAGGGGGGCTTTCCAATGGCTCTCGCTGATCTTTTTGGCAGCACGAACCTGCCTTGGATGGACATTGGCGGCAGGGAAGGGGATGTGGTGCTTTCCAGCCGCATACGCCTGGCACGGAATTTCCGGGAAATTCCCTTTCCGAACCGGGCGGACTTTTCCCAGCTTGCCAAGGTGCAGACGATGGCGGCCTCTGTGCTTCCCGACCTTGAGCGGGAAGCAGGGCAGTCCTTTGACCTGGTGGATATGGACAAGGCGACGCCTCTTGAGCGGGAGGTGCTGATAGAAAAGCATCTCGTCACCCGCAATTTCCTGCGCAGCCCCCAGCACCGCGTGGTGTTCATCAGTGAGGGGCGCCATGTGAGTATCATGGTGAATGAGGAGGATCATCTGCGCATCCAGTGCATGGCGAAGGGACTGGATCTGGATGCTCCTTTGGCCATGGCATCGCGCATTGATGACCTCGCGGAGTCGAAGCTTGATGTAGCCTTTGACGAGAAGATGGGATACCTGACCTCCTGCCCGACGAATCTTGGCACGGGGCTCAGGGCATCTGTGTTCCTGCATCTCCCGGGGCTTGTCTATACGAGGAACATCAACAACATCAGCAATATCTCCCAGCAGCTGGGGCTTTCCGTCCGCGCAATTTACGGCGAGGATGACCAGGAGTGGCAGGGAAATATCTTCCAGATATCGAATCAATTGACATTGGGGTTTTCCGAGGAGGAGATCGTCGGGAACCTCAAGAGCGCCGTGAAGGAAATCGCGTCCAATGAACGCCGTGCGCGCAAGGCATTGGAGCTTTACCGCAAGGACCAGCTGGAGGATTCTGTCTGGCGCGCCTATGGCATCCTTTGCCATGCGCGGTTCCTGTCGGAGAAGGAAGTATTGGATCTTTTGAGCAAGGTGCGGCTGGGCATTGATATGGGCTTCATCGATGAGGTGGGGGCAGCATGCTTTTCGGATATCCTCATCGGCAGCCGCACGAGCTATCTGCAGAATATGGCGGGCAATGAGAACATGTCCGGAAGTGAGGCTGACAGGATGCGGGCGGCTACGGTCAGGCATTCCCTGTCGAAACACAGAGTCAAATGAGGTTGAAACATGAGTACACGGAACCGCTTTACAAACCGGGCAATCAAGGCCATTGAGTTTGCCCAGTATCAGGCACAGGAAATGGAGCAGGACTATATCGGCACAGACCATTTGCTGCTGGGACTCCTGCATGAGCGCGGCGGCGTGGCGGCCCGGGCCCTTGCGACGAAGGGGCTGGATTTTGCCACGGTGCTTCAACAGGTGGAGGGCAGCGGCGTCAATGACGCTGCCTATCCCGTGGATAATCCCTACTATACGCCGATTGCCAAACATGTCATGGAAATGACGGTCAGCGAGGCCCAGGCATTGGGGCATAATTACATTGGCACGGAGCACATCCTCCTGAGCATTCTGAAGGAGTCGGACTGTGCTGCGGTGAAGGTGCTGGTCGCCCTGGGAATGAATCTTGAGGAAATCAGGAATGAGGTCATCGCCCTTCTGGGCGGCAGAGTGCAGGGAGGCAATTCCTCCGGGGCACAGGCGGGCAAGGCGGCCGGTTCCAAGGCGACGCCGCTCCTGAACAAGTTCGGCAGGAATCTCAATGACCTGGCACGCCGGGACAAGATGGACCCCGTGATCGGGCGCCAGGGGGAGATCCAGAGGGTGATCCAGATCCTTTCCCGCCGCACGAAGAACAATCCTATCCTCATCGGCGAGCCGGGGGTGGGGAAAACCGCCATTGCGGAGGGCCTGGCCCAGCGCATCGTTCAGGGGAGCGTGCCGCACATGCTCCAGAAGAAACGGGTGGTCTCACTTTCCATGGCAACCATTGTTGCAGGAGCGAAGTATCGCGGGGAATTCGAGGAGCGCTTGAAGGGTGTCATCGAGGAAATCATAAAGTCCAAGGATGTCATTCTCTTTATCGACGAGATGCATACCCTGGTGGGGGCCGGGGCGGCAGAGGGGGCGCTGGATGCCGCCAATATCCTGAAGCCCGCCCTCTCCCGCGGGGAAATCCAGATCATCGGAGCCACCACACTGGACGAGTACAAGAAGCACCTGGAAAAGGATGCGGCACTGTCCCGGCGGTTCCAGACCATCATGGTGGAGGAGCCCACAGTGGAGGATGCCATCGAGATATTGAAGGGGCTTCGTGACAAGTATGAGGCATTCCACCGTGCCAAGATACAGGATGATGCGCTGGAAGCCAGCGTGAAGCTCTCCCATCGGTACATCACCGACCGTTTCCTGCCGGACAAGGCCATCGATCTCATGGATGAGGCATCTTCCATGGTACGCATGAAGATGGTTTCCCAGCCTGCGGATGTGAAGGAGATCGAGGAGAGGCTCCAGCGGCTCGGCTGTGAGAAGGAGGCCGCGATTACGGCACAGGAGTACGAGCGTGCGGCGAAGATTCGTGACGATGAGCTGCACGTGCGGGAGGAACTGGAAACGGCGCGGCAGAAATGGGAAAAACGGGAGATGAACCACATCACGGTAACGGTGGACGACATTGCGGATGTGGTGGCCCTTTGGACGGGGATTCCCGTGAAGCAGATTGCGGCAAAAGAATCGGAACGCCTGCTCAACATGGAAAAGGTATTGGGGCGGCGTGTCGTTGGGCAGTCGGAGGCCGTGACGGCCATCTCCAAGGCCGTGCGGCGCGCAAGGGCAGGACTCAGGGATCCCAAGCGGCCCATCGGTTCCTTCCTGTTCCTGGGGCCTACGGGTGTGGGAAAGACGGAGCTGGCAAGGGCTTTGGCGGCAGCGCTTTTCGACAGCGAGGATGCCATTGTGCGCTTCGATATGTCCGAGTACATGGAGAAGTATTCCGTTTCCCGCATGGTAGGGGCGCCTCCCGGATATGTGGGCTATGAGGAGGGCGGACAGCTCACCGATGCGGTGCGCCGCCATCCCTATTCCATCATTCTTCTCGACGAGATCGAGAAGGCCGACCAGGATGTATTCAACATCCTGCTGCAGGTGCTGGAGGATGGCCGTCTCACCGATGGGAAGGGGCGCACGGTGGATTTCCGCAACACGGTCATCATCATGACTTCCAATGCAGGAGCAAATCTTTTGAAGCAGGCAGCCCCTTCCATGGGGTTTGCCACGAGGGAGGAATCCGATGAGGATCAGTACGAGACGGCCAAAAAGAAAGTGCTGGAGGAAGTGCGCCGTGTCTTCAAGCCGGAGTTCCTGAACCGCGTGGATGAGCTTCTGGTGTTCCATCCCCTGGGCAAGCCGGAACTGGCAAAGATTGTGGACATCCTGCTTCGGGATGTGAAGGGACGCTTGCAGGAAAAGGAAATCGGCCTGGAGTTCAGCCCCGCCGCCAAGATGCTTCTGGTGGAGCAGGGAACGGATTTCAAGTATGGGGCACGCCCCTTGAAACGCGCCATCCAAAGGATGGTGGAGGACGAAATTGCGGCCCGTCTTCTGGGACGTGATTTCAAGGCGGGGGATACCATCTATGTGAAGAAGACCGGCGGCACCCTGGAATTTGGAAAGAAGCAGACAAAACCTGCTGCAGAGAAAAAGGCAGTGCTGGAGACTGCGGATGCAGCGGCGGAATAAACTGGCTCCCGAAGGATTCGGCGGGAAGTTCTGCAACTTCCTGTTGAATCTTTTTTGGGCAATCGTCTGGCTGGGGCGCTGGTGCATACGCATCATAGGAAGATATCTGGGGAGGTGAGCCCTTGCCGAAAAAGAGGAAAACGGCATACGTGTGCCAGGAATGCGGGTACGAGGCAGTGAAATGGCTTGGCAGATGCCCCGGCTGCGGTGCATGGAATTCCATGGTGGAGGAAGTGGTGGCCCCGGAAAGTGCCGATGGCAGGGGGCTTCGCCTGGGCCTTTCCGATGCGCAGAAACCGAGGCCCATCCCGGAGGTGGAGGTGGAGGACCTGCCACGTTTTTCCACGGGCTCCCAGGAGCTGGACCGGGTATTGGGCGGCGGCGTGATTCCCGGGTCCATGGTGCTCATTGTGGGGGACCCGGGGGTCGGGAAATCCAGCCTGACCTTGAAGGTCTGCGCGAACACTGCCCGAAACGGCAAGAAGGTCCTCTATGTCACAGGGGAGGAGAGTACGCGGCAGGTGCGCATGCGGGCGGATCGGCTGGATGCCCTTGCCGGTTCCCTGCTGGTAGTCAGCGAGACGAACCTGGAGACCATCGAGGCCCATGTGTCGAATGTGAAACCGGATCTGTTGGTCATCGATTCCATCCAGACGGTTTTCCGCCCGGATGTGCAAAGTGCCCCGGGCAGTGTGTCCCAGGTGCGGGAATGCTCGGTGGATCTCCTCCGCATCGCCAAGTCGAATGGGATTGCCGTCTTTGTCATCGGCCATGTGACGAAGGAAGGGAATCTGGCAGGGCCGAGGGTGCTGGAGCACATCGTGGATACCGTTCTCTATTTCGAGGGGGAGCGCAATGCGGAGTACCGGGTGCTCCGCGCCGTGAAGAACCGCTTTGGCAGCACCAATGAATTGGGGCTCTTCGAGATGCGGGAGGTGGGGCTGGTGGATGTCCCGGATGCCTCGAAGCTCTTCCTGTCCGACAGGGAGGCGGATTCCGGCACGGTGGTGATTCCCACCGTGGAAGGAACGCGTCCCCTGCTGGTGGAACTGCAGGCACTGGTAGCTCCGACACCTTATGTGCCGCCGAGACGCACCTCGGATGCCGTGGACATCAAGAGCCTGCAGCTTCTGCTTGCGGTACTGGAAAAGAGGGTGCATCTTTCCCTTGGCGCCTGTGATGTCTACGTGAAGGTGGCCGGCGGCATCAAGATTGATGAACCGGCAGCCGATCTCGGCATTTGCGTGGCAATGGCATCCAGTTTCGCGAATCGCTTGATCCGTCCCAAGACCATTGTCTTTGGCGAGGTGGGGCTGTCCGGCGAGGTTCGGGCGGTGGGCCAGGCGGATATCCGCATCCATGAGGCGAAACGGCTTGGCTTTCAGCATGTAGTGCTTCCCATGAAGAACTACAGCCAGTTGAAGGGAGAATTCCAGGGAATCCGGCTCTATGGCGCGGAAACACTGGGGGATGCCCTGAAGCTGGCGATGCCGAAACAATGAAAGATTTTGAAGATGAGTTTTTGACAGGGAAAGAATAGGCAGGGTGCAGCGTGCGAAATTCAGGAAATAGGATTCTGGCCCTGGTATGGATGGCGGTTCTATTCTTATGCGAGCCTTCTTTGGCGGAGTCTGCCCCAGGGGTTGGGGAGGCTCCTGTCATTACAGCAACCTCGGCCATTCTCATAGAGGCATCGACAGGACGTGTGGTGTATGAAAAGAATGCGGATGAAGTGCGTCCTCCTGCCAGCATGACGAAGATGATGACTTGCATTCTCGGACTGGAGAATATGGGAGTCCGGGCATTGATCACGATTTCCCCAAATGCCGCAATGACGGAGGATTCTGCTCTGGGGCTGCAGCCGGGAAATCAGGTGGATGCCCAGAACCTCCTCCTTGGCATGATGATGGTCTCGGACAACGCAGCGGCAGTGGCCGTCGCCGAACACATCGATGGCACGGTGCAGGGCTTTGCCGCGCGGATGAACGAAAAGGCCGGGGAAATCGGCTGCACGGATACCCATTTTGCCAATCCCAATGGACTGCCGAACCCCGCGCATCTTTCCACGGCACGGGATATGGCGCAGATTGCGGCCTATTGCATGAGGAACAAGGAGTTCCGCAGCATTGTGGGGGAGAGGCAGGCATCCATGCGATGGGAATCGCCGAGAGGGAAGTTTCTCGGCATGGAGAATACCAACGAGCTATTGGGAACCTATGAGGGCATCACGGGCATCAAAACGGGCTGGACGATTGCCGCAGGGGGATGCCTTGCGGCATCTGCCAGACGGAATGGCGTGGAACTCATTGCGGTTGTCATGAACTCTGCGGATACGAAGGTGCGGTTCCAGGATGCCCAAAAACTGCTGGACTATGGATTCTCCCATGTGAAGTTGCAGCGCGTCGTTGCCAAGGAACGGATGTCGAAAAACCTTTGGGTCAAAGGTGGGGCAAATTATCGGGTAGAGGCCGGTCCTGCAACGGATATCAGCTATCCGCTCCTTCATGATGAGACGGCAAAAGATTACTCTTTGGAATACCGGATTCCCGCTGTGGTCAAGGCTCCCGTGAAGAAGGGACAGGTCGTCGGGCAAATCGTGGTGAAATACAAGGGAAAGGAAACCGGAAAGATTGATGTCACGGCACGGCAGAATGTTGCATCAGGGTTCAGTTTTCTTTCCTATTTTTTTGTTGGGCTCATGTCGTATTTCATGGGATAAGGAATCAGAATCCAGGGCGTGTTGAAAAACTCCACCAGCACACTACAGCGGCCATTTTTCCGTCTGCCAGCGTCTTCGAAATCTTGACGTAGCTCTGCTACGACTGCGATTTCGCTTCCTTGTCATACGAAAAACTGTCTCGCTGTATTGCACTGTTTCCGTTTTTCAACACACCCTAATGAAATTCCAATCTTGCTCCATTTAGTTTTCACAGTCAACCATCCTGTTTTCATTTACATCTGTTACACTTCATCTTGTTTGAAGCTCCTTGATGAGGAATTTCAAGCAGGATTGGAGGGAACAAGACAATGAACCAGATGAAGAAAATCAGCAAGAATATATCCAGCAACCTTATGAATCATATGCGCCTGCAAGAGGTCCGCTCCTCTCTGGCCAAATTCACGACAGTGATGGCAGTCACCATGACGGTGTTGGCCCAGAGCCTGATCAGCGAGGCTCAGGCCGCCGAGCCGGAGATTACCCGGGATGTGAGGGCACTGGAAAAGAATGGCGCCTATCTTACCGGACTCGAACATCGCATCAAGGAAGAGGGCAGCCTGATGAAAAAGATCCTGGCCGATGCGGTGAAGGATCATGTGAATTTGAGCCAGGCCGCTGACGGTATCAGCGATGTTCTGCGCTACACTTTGGTCATAAAGGATGAGGATTACAGCAGCCGGGTGCCGGAGGCCATGCAAAAGCTTGCGGAAAGCGGCTATCAGGTGATGAAGTTCCATAATGCCTGGGGTGGCAAATTCTATCAGGGCATCAATGTGCATCTCTTGAGCCCTTCCGGAGTTAAGGCGGAGCTGCAGTTCCACACTCCCAACTCCTACGCCATCAAGCAGGCATCCCATGGCGTCTATGAAATCCGCCGCAATCCCGAAGCCACCCCGGAGGAAGTGGCCGAGGCCACGGCCAGAAGCATTGCCTATAACAATCAGGTGAGGATGCCTGCAGGGGCAAAAGATATTGTCTGGAATGTATAGAATAAACGGAGCTGTCGCACGTGATGACCGTGTGGCAGCTCCGTTTTTGATAAAAGGGTGTTTCGGTTTAAGTTTTCGCTTTGAAATGACGATATCATTATGATGGAATGTTTTGTGCATACATGCTGAAGCAGGACAAGGAGTGACCTGGTATGATGATAGGGAAAACGGAAGGAACGAGTGCCAGCTTTGTGGATTATCAAGTAATTGCCCATTCCGGCAAGAATGGGAATGGCGTGGGCAATGTCAGCGAAGCGGTTCGTGGAAAGACCATCGGCGAACGCAATGAGGCTGCATTGGATGACGCACAAAAGAACATTTCTGATGCATATACTCTGGACATCAGCGATACGGCGAAAAAGAGAAATATCGCGGGCGGTACCTTCGGCTCTGTTGTCCGTATTGCCTCCGGCACCGAGTGGAACAGGGAGGATGAATTGGATGCCTTGGGGAAGGCCGTCGAGCTTTACCGGCACATGAACGAGAATTATCGATTGACAGGGAGCCCGATTTCCCCGGAAGAGGAGCAGCAGCGGATGGATGCCATCCTGAAAGGATTTGCATCGGAATTGCCCAACACGTTGCAGACCGCTGAGAAAAATGGGGTGGTGCTGAAGGAGCAGGACTTTGGCGCAGCCTTGAAAGCATCCACCGGCCTGGAGGACCTTCCCGCTACACAGACCACCTATACGCCTGTGACGGAGATTCGCTCCCGGCATTACAAATGGACGGAAGAAAACGGTATCGAGGAGACCCTTTCGAGAGAAGAAGAGATTGCGCGTACCAAAGGTTCCATACAGAAACTGCTGGCAGCCGATATCGGAAAGGCCATTGAAAATATACTGACTCCCTATGAGACTTATGAGAAGGCACAGGATACTCTTTATGGCCGTGAAACCGTAAGCGGATGGTATTCCATGAATGAGAACACTTTGTCCCTTGATATGACGCTGAAAAGTGCGCAGGGAGCTTTTGGCATCCTTGCCAATCATTTAAACAACTATCTGGAGGAATTCGGAGCAGAAGATTCATTCTTTCAGGCATTGTCGAGTGCCTTGGACGAATTGGATGCCAATGGGGATAACGCTCTTGTGAACCAGATCCGCAATATGGTGAAAACCGTCCAGGGCGGAAATGCGATCCATGCGGAGAGCCAGGAATTCAAGGAAGAAGTGGAACAGGCAATCTCCAGCTTCTATGGCGTCACAGGGGAAGAATCGCAGGAGCAGAAGCAAAAGAAGGCAGAGGCGGAACCGACGGAGCAGAAGGGCATGACCTTCCTGGATATGCAGCGGCGTGCCGCGGAAGAAGAAGGACGCTTGCTGGATGAACTTCTGGGAAAGGAACATGAAAGGGGTTTTGAGTCCGCAGGCGATGTTCTGGCGAAACGCCAGACGGAGAAGAAGGACACGGAATTCACGGAAAAGATCCGTCACCTGGATGAAAAGAAAGAACCGGGCAAGCCCTTCGAGTTCCTGACGGAGGAATCGGATTCGGGCACGCCCATGTCGGAAGAAGAAATAAAGATGGAACAAGCCTTCCATGATGCATGGACAGGCATCAGCGAAAGGCTTGTCGGAAAAGTTGCGGAACGTGTGGACGCTCTTTTGTCAAAGCAGCCGGAGGGACAGAAGGTGGATGTTTTTGGATAAGAAGGGGTGTGTATTATGATTGCCTTGCATGGTGTGTATCACAACGGAAATATAGTATTGGATAATCCCGCACCTGTTTCTACCGCGAAAGTCATTGTGATTTTTCCAGATGCCACCACACAAGAAACACCAAAAGAGGAATTTGTTGCCTCGCGTTTTGGCGTTGCTAAGGGTAAGTTTACTGTTCCTGATGATATTGATGTGGATAATGATGAAATTGCCAAAATGTTTGAGGGGGATATATGAGGATATTGCTGGACACGCACGTTATTTTGTGGACCATTACAGGGGATAATCGTATTTCGGAACATATATGCTCTATGATCGGAAGCTCAAGAAATAATATTTTTTTCAGTTTGGCTTCGGTTTGGGAGGTTGCCATAAAGAATATGAGCAAGCCGAAGGTTATGCCTATTTCCGATGAGTATTTTATTGACGATTGTTTGCAATCAGGTTTTAGGATGCTGCCGATAGAAGCGAAGCACATATTGACAGTTAAGACTCTGTCTCGTTCTAATAATGCTCCACCGCACAAAGACCCTTTTGACAGGCTCTTGATAGCACAGGCAAAAGCGGAAGAAATGACTTTTGTGACGCATGATAAGTTATTACCGTATTACGATGAGCCTTGCATTTTGTATTTTTAAGTGGTACTAATTTTTGAAAACTGCTCAACAAGATACCTTTGCTAGGGGAATCGCTCCTTTCAGACTGTATCCATTGGGCAGTTTGCTTTGATTTGATAGGAGGAGTCCTTGCATGAGAACGGCAAAGCATACTGTTATCATCGTCCTTTGGATGTTTGTTTTGGCGGCTCTTTTGTCCTGTGGAAGCGTGGCATATTACCAATATTGCCAGTTAAGGGAAAAGGCAGAGAGGTTGGCCTTGGAAACAGTGATGCAGATGTCAGATGTGCAGGGAACAGATCGGGATTTTCATGTAGAAACATTGTGGGACATGGACGAGGACAAGATCGATGCATCCATTGAGGAAATGGTGCGATTCAAGAAGAACATGGTGAGAGAGAAACGCCAGCAAAGGGCAGCCATAGCAGGGGAATGCGAAAAGGAGTTCCATGTCTCCGATTCCTATGGCAGCATGGAAACAGAGGCATTAAGTATTCCTGCAGGAGCTTCCGGCAGCAAGATCCGGAAAATCTATGGG
>JAFSWY010000185.1 GCA_017444295.1 Selenomonadaceae bacterium
ATTCAGCCCCTCCACGCCCACGGACACCAGGACGGCCCCAATGACGCCGCCCACCAGGGCATGGGAGGAACTGGATGGCACCGCCAGCCACCAGGTGAGGATATTCCAGATGACCGCCCCGGTAAGAGCGGCAATCAATATCATCTCATCCACATGCTGGGCAGACTTGACGATATCCGCACCGATGGTCTTTGCGACACCCGTGCTGTACATCGCCCCCGCAAAGTTCAGGAACGCAGCCATGATGAT
This sequence comes from Selenomonadaceae bacterium, assembly GCA_017444295.1. GTDB lineage: Bacteria > Bacillota > Negativicutes > Selenomonadales > Selenomonadaceae > UBA3796. The sequence continues at coordinate 250 of JAFSWY010000185.1, forward strand.
GGCATGGCTGGGATGGATGGCGCGTGTCGAAACCGATGTGGCAATGGCATTCGCCGTATCATGGAAGCCATTGATGAAATCGAACAGCAGCGCCAGGATGATGACTGTAAAAATCAGATATTGAAGCTCATGCATATTTCATTACCACGCCCCGGATCATATCCGAGATTTTCTCGCAATGATCAAGGGTATCCTCAAGATTTTCCAGAATGTCCTTCCACTTGATGAGTTCGATGGGGTCTGTGGCCTGGTCAAAGAGGTACGCAACCTCATGACGATAGATCCTGTCCCCCTCGCTCTCCAGCATCTCGATCTTGTGGGTCGCCTCCAGAATCTGCACCTGGTTCTTCTTGATGTTCTTGAGCAGGGAAAAGGCCTTGATGATTTCCTCCGTCGACTCAATGAGAAGCTTCGTCAGGCTCACTGCCCCGTCCAGTGCCTCCCCGGTCCGATACATGACAATGCGCTGCAGCGTGCCCTGCAGGTTGTCCACGCCGTCATCCAGCCCGTTCGCCAGGGCATAGATGTCCTCACGGTCGATGGGTGTGATGAAGGTCATGTTCAGCTTGTCGATAATCCTGTCATTGACCTCGTCCGCCTCATGCTCCAGATCGATGATATCCTTGACCTTGTCCGAGGCCTTGCTGTAGTCGAGCATGACCTCGTCCAGCATCAGCGCCCCCTGGTAGAAATATCGGGCACTCTCAACGAAGAGATCGAAAAACTCATTGTCCTTGTGCGCAAAATTAAACATACGTCCTCCTGACATATCACACAGAAACATCCATTTCCATGATAGCATCATTTCCATCATCCATCAATACAAGATTTTCATAATAATGCAAAAAGCGGGGAAGGCACCCCATAGGCAATGTCTTCCCCGCTTTGCACGGTCTTTGATGATTATTTTCCCTCTACCGCCTGCAGCGCCTTGAGCACCTTTCCGGCGATGCCCTTCATCTTGGCCGAGGAAACGGAACATGCTGCAATCCGCACGCCCAGCTTCAGAGGAACAGCAAAGATGAGATCCTCGTGCAGCTTGTCGCACACAGCCGACGGATCTGCCGCCGGAACGGCAAGGAAGAATCCTCCCTTGTAAGGCAGGGCATTCAACCCGCAATCAGCAGCTTCCTGCATGAAGATGTCGCCCCTGGACCGGACCATCCGATAGAACCCATCCCGCTCCTTCTCGAACTGGGCCAGTGCCGCCTTGTCCTGCTGGATGCGGACGAGCAGCGACATGGCGCCGCGGTTGATGTTGGACCAGGTGGCGCGGCTGGTATACTTGTTGATCTCCGAGAACTCCGTGATGACCGCCTTGCTGGAGGAAACCGCCAGAAGCGCCCCGGTTCTCTGCCCGTAGAAGGTATATCCCTTGGACATGCTGAAGGAGAGCATCACGAGGATGTTGTCCGGCAGATTGCCGAACTTTTTCATAAAGCGGCGCGTCTCCTGCTTCTCCCCTGCATAATCGAGATAGGCGATATCCACGAGAAGGCTGAGCTTCTTTCCCTTCGCCGCCCATTCCTTGAAGGAAGCCAGCACATTGTCCCAATCCCCCTCCGTCAGGCTGAAGCCCGTGGGGTTATGGGCAGGGCTGTTGATGATAACGAGCAGGGATTCCTGCCCCTTCAGGATTTCCTCCACCTTGCGGTTGAAATCCCCGAGATTGAACTCCCGCTTCTCGTCGAAGAGCTGGAAATTCTCCAGCTTGCAGCCATTCTCCTGGCAGATGACATTGTAGGTTCCCCAGAACCAGTCGCTGGTCAGGACCCTGTCTCCCTTTTCCGCATAATTGGCCACCGCATGATGGATCGCGCCTGTGCCCCCCGACGTGGCAATCGCCGCCGTATAGCCCTCCGGCCGCTGCCCGGCAAAGGTCAGGTCCACCACTGCCTCGAGATAATCCGGCAAACCGGCAATCGGTGCATAGGCAATCAGGTCCTCCATGGGGAGGGAACGGTAGACCTTCTCCATGGTGGGAAGGCATGCCAGCTTTCCGTCCTCGTCCATCATCGCCCCGATGGTGGCATTCGTCACTTTCTCCGCGCCGTATTTCGCCACGGCCTCCTTGCAGGCAGAAGCCGCACCAAAAATCGCGTCCTTCAGCCTCTTGTCTGCCGCGTGGGACGCAGCCATGCTCGTTGTCATAAGATAATCCCCCTTGCCGATCAATCCTTCGGGAAGAACTCGTTGTGGATGGCATTGACTGCCTCAGTGACCTGGGAACCCTTGATGAGGCAGGAAATGCTGATTTCCGAGGTGCTGATGATGTCGATGTTGACATTGGCGCCGGCCAGTGCGCCGAACATGCGCGATGCAATGCCCGGGCTGCCAAGCATGCCTGCGCCCACGATGGAGACCTTCGCCACGTCCTCCTCGATGAGAACCGCAACGGCATTGAGCTTCTCCGCCACCTTGTCCACGACGCTCTTGGCCTGGGAAAGGTCGCCGGAGGCCACCGTGAACACCATATCCGTCACATTCTTCTCGATGTTCCGGATGCTCTGGACAATCATGTCCACATCGATATTGGCCTCAGCCAATGCCGAGAATATCCCGTGAGCAATGCCCGGCGTGTTGGGAATGCCGAGAACCGCAATCTTTGCCACCTTGTCATCATGGGCAACGCCCCGTATCACAAAGCTCTTCTCTTCCATCGTATAATCCTCCCTAATGATTGTGCCTGGTTTCGTCGTGAATGTGGAGCGTACATGGATGGGGATATTATAGTACTGCCCCATCTCCACCGAGCGGGGCTGCATGACACCGGCACCGAGACGGGCCATTTCCAGCATCTCGCTGTAAGTGATTTCCTTCATCTTGCGGGCACCCTTGCACACCCTCGGGTCAGCGGAGAAAACGCCCTCCACATCGGTGAAAATCTCGCAGGTGTCGGCCCGAAGGGCACCTGCCAGGGCCACCGCCGAGGTATCTGAGCCGCCACGCCCCAAGGTCACCGGATCGCCGTATTGGTCCGCCCCCTGGAATCCTGCAACGACCACGATATTTCCCTTCTCCAGCTCCTCCCTCACACGGTCCGGCTGGATGTCAAGGATGCGTCCCTTGGTATGCACGGAATTGGTCCGCACGCCAACCATGGGGCCTGTCAGGGACACCGCCGCATGCCCCAGCTTTTTGAAAGCCATCGTCAAAAGGGCAATGGAAACCTGTTCGCCCGTGGTCAGCAGCATATCCATCTCCCTGGCGAACCGATAGGGATCCTTGTCGATGCCGTGGGCCAGCTCGATCAGATCGTCTGTGGCATCGCCCATGGCAGACACCACCATGACAATCTTGTCTCCCGGCGCCTTCTCATCGAGGACCCGCTTCGCGACAGCCATGATCTTCTCGGTGGTGGCAACGGAGCTGCCCCCGAATTTCTTTACGATAAGAGCCATGATCTTCCTCCTACTCATACGCACAAGTGCTTTGTGCGAGGACATTTGTTTTGGATAATTGAGAATAAATTAAGCCACAAAGCATTATACATTACTTTTTCCTGTTCGTCCATACCTCTCTCATGAATACAATTTATGTACAAGTTATTTCTTGCCAGTTCCTTGGGAATATGCTACATTGAGAAAGCATGGAAACACTTCGCTATCATCACTATAAAGGAGGCAGCAATTCTTATGTCCAACCGTACCATTCCTGTGGATGAAAGGCTTCCCCTGCTGGAAACTCTGCCGCTGAGCCTGCAGCATCTCTTTGCCATGTTCGGCTCCACCGTCCTCGTGCCGATCCTCTTCAAGGTGAACCCCGCAACGGTCCTCCTGTTCAACGGCATCGGCACCATCCTTTACCTCCTGCTCTGCAAGGGGCGCATTCCCGCCTATCTGGGCTCCAGCTTCGCCTTCCTTTCCCCGGTCTTCCTGGTGCTCTCCCAGTACAGCTACGAGGCCGCCCTTGGGGGCTTCATCGTCGTCGGCATCGTCTTCTGCCTCGTGGCATTGCTTGTCCGCATCGTCGGGACGGGATGGATTGACGTGCTCTTCCCTCCTGCCTCCATGGGAGCCATCGTCGCGGTCATCGGCCTGGAGCTCATGCCCACGGCAGCGGGCATGGCAGGGCTCACAGGGGAGCAGACGGATTCCACCGCCATCTTCGTCTCCATCACCACCCTCGCCATCACGGTCTTTGCATCGGTGGCCTTCAAGGGATTCCTCTCCATCATCCCGATCCTCATCGGCGTGGTGGGAGGATATATCGTGGCGGCCTGCAGCGGGCTCGTGGACTGGAGCAGTGTGGAAAGCGCTCCCATCTTTGCCCTTCCGACCTTCTACACGCCGGAGTTCAACCTGGGCGCCATCCTCATCATCCTGCCCGCCTCCCTGGTGGTCATCGTGGAGCACATCGGCCATCTCATCGTGACGGGCAACATCGTGGGCAGCGACCTGACCAGGAACCCGGGACTTGACCGCTCCATCCTCGGCAACGGCCTCTCCACCATCCTTTCCGGCTTCTTCGGCTCCACGCCCAACACGACTTACGGGGAGAACATCGGCGTCCTCGCCATCACCAAGGTCTTCAGCACATGGGTCATCGGCGGCGCGGCGGTCTTTGCCATCCTGCTCTCCTGCTTCGGCAAGCTCGCCGCCATCATCCAGAGCATCCCCACCCCTGTCATGGGCGGCGTCTCCATCCTGCTCTTCGGTGTCATCGCAGCCTCCGGCATCCGCATCCTCGTGGAAGGCAAGGTGGACTACAACAAGCCCATGAACCTCCTCCTGACCTCCATCGTCCTTGGGATTGGCGTCTCCACCGCCAGCATCACCATCGGCACCGTGACTCTCAAAGGCATGTCCCTCGCAACGATCATCGCGGTCATTCTCGGGCTTGCCTTCCGCATCATCTCGATACTCCGCCATGATGCCGGGGAAACAGAGAAATGACCGTCTATCATGTACCCGATGGCCTGGCGGCAATGCCCGTCAGGTCATTTTTGAAACAGATGGGAATCTCCACAAACCATTGGAAAAAGGTGAAATTCTCCGGCACCTTCCTCTGCAACGGGGAGCTCATCAGCCATCCCGCATTGCTCATGGTATCCGGTGGCGATACCATCTCCTGGGATCTCAGAGAGCAGACGGATGTCCTTCCGGAACATCTCCCCCTGGATATCCGCTATGAGGACGATGCCCTGCTCATCGTGAACAAGCCCTGGGGGCAGCTCGTGCATCCCACCCGACGGGAAGTCACGGGAACCCTTGCCAACGCCGTGCTGGGCTACTATGAACGGCAGGGCATCCATGCTGCCTTCCACCCCGTCCACCGACTGGACCGCAATACCACGGGGCTTGTGCTCATCGTCAAGCAGCCGCAGTTCCACCACCAGCTTTCCCCCAAAGGGAAAAAACTCTTCCGCAGGGAATACCTCGCCATCGTCTCCGGAATTCCCTCGCCCTCTTCCGGCACCATTGTCGCCCCCATTGCCAGGGACCCCTCCAGCATCATCCGCCGCTGCGTCTCCCCCGATGGACAGGACGCCATCACCCACTATGAGACCCTGCAGACTTTCCGGGGCATGAGCCTTTTGCGGCTCCAACTGGAAACGGGGCGGACCCATCAGATCCGGGTCCACCTCTCCCATATGGGCCATCCCCTCATCGGCGACGACCTCTACGGCGGGACAAGGGAACTCATCGGAAGACAGTCCCTGCATGCCTTCCGCCTCTCCCTTCCCCATCCGGTCACGGGAAAGGAACTCGTTGTCACGGCAGAACTTCCCCCCGATATGGTTTCCATTTTTTCAAAAATTCTATCACGTCCCTATACACCTGACGCTGTTTCTATGGTATAATAGGACTAAGTTCGTTTGAATCCTATCAAAATTCTAGGGGGTAATGTAAAATGCCATTAGTTGGAACAAAGGAAATGTTTAAGAAGGCTTACGAGGGACAGTATGCCATCGGTGCCTTCAACGTCAACAACATGGAAATCGTGCAAGGCATCACCGAGGCCGCCGGTGCCTTGAAGTCTCCTCTCATCCTGCAGTGCTCTGCCGGTGCGCGCAAGTACGCAAAGCATGAGTATCTCGTGCATCTCGTGCAGGCAGCCCTTGAGATCAACGACATTCCCATCGCCCTGCATCTCGACCACGGCGCAGACTTCGAGACCTGCAAATCCTGCATCGATGGCGGCTTCACCTCCGTCATGATCGACGGCTCCCACTTCCCCTTCAAGGAGAACATCGAGCTCACCAAGAAGGTCGTGGAGTACGCCCATGAGCATGGCGTCCTCGTAGAGGGCGAACTGGGGCAGCTCGCCGGCATCGAGGATGACGTGAATGTATCGGCAGAGAATGCCTCCTACACCCAGCCGGAAGAGGTCGAGGAATTCGTGGAGAAGACCGGCGTTGACTCCCTCGCCATCGCCATCGGCACTTCCCACGGCGCCCTCAAGTTCAAGCCGGAGCAGTGCACCCGCAACGCTGACGGCGTTCTCGTTCCGCCCGAGCTGCGCTTTGATATCCTCGCCGAGATCGAGAAGAAGATCCCCCAGTTCCCCATCGTTCTTCACGGCGCTTCCTCCGTCATCCCGAAGTACGTGAAGATTATCAACGCCAATGGTGGAAATCTTGCTGATGCTGTGGGCATTCCTGAGGACCAGCTCCGTAAGGCAGCGAAGTCCGCAGTCTGCAAGATCAACATCGACTCCGACCTGCGCCTTGCCATGACCGCAGGCATCCGCGAGCACTTCAACGCGCATCCCGAGCATTTCGACCCGCGCCAGTACATCACGGATGGCCGCGCCTACATCAAGGAGCTCGTGGAGCACAAGATCAAGAACGTCCTGGGCTCTGACGGCCGTGCCGATGAGATCATGGCGATTATCAAAAAGTAAAAAAACAACCTCTTCTAAAAAAATCGGTATGGCGTGCATCTGCACAGCCATACCGATTTTCTTTTTGGTTATTTGAATTCCACGAACTCGTCGATGCGTGCCCCGCCCTTTGTCATGGGCTCGACGAAGCTCCTCCACACGTTCATGACGATGACCCTCGGCTCGTCCTCTGCCGCCATCGCCTTGCGGAAGGCTTCCGCAAATTCCTCCTGTGTGGACACCGCCTCGGCGGCAATGCCGAAGCTGTTGGCATAGGCCACATAATCCATATCGTAATCGAACTCGCAGGCAATGTACCTTTCCTTGTACATGACCTTCTGGAGCTGCCTGATCATGCCAAGGCTCGTGTTGTTCACGATGATGGAGATCACGGGCAGTTTCAGCCGGGCAATGGTATAGTACTCGTTGCCCGTCATCTTGATGCCGCCATCCCCTGCCACATGGACCACGCGGCGGCTCCTGCCGTAATACCTCTGCGCCCCCATGGCCGCCGGAAGGCCGAAGCCCATGGTTCCATGTCCCCCGGAGGTCAGCCAGGTACGAGGCTCCTCAATGCGGAGATGGAGCGCCGCCCACATCTGGTGCTGCCCCACATCCGTGGCAAAGGCAAAGGGTTTCCCGGCCGTCGCCTTTGCCACCTGGTTCATCGCCCAGGGAACCGTCAGGCGGTCCACATGATAGTCGTAGTCATACTCGTCCTCCCAGGAACGGATCTGCTGCCACCATTCCCCATGGTCGTTCCCAGGCTCGTGCCGCATGAGCAGCTTCAGTATGGTCTTCATGTCGCCCGCCAGACCGAGGCTTCCCGCAACGTTCTTGTCGATTTCCGCAGGGTCGATATCGATATGGATGAACTTCGTATCCGATGTGTACTTGCTGATGGAACCCGTCTGCCTGTCCCCAAAGCGGCTTCCCAGGGCAATGACGAGATCCGCCGCCGCCACGGCATGGTTTGCCGCCTTTTTCCCGTGCATGCCCGCAAAGCCCAGGGACTGGGGATGGGACCGGGGAATCGCCCCAAGGCCCATGAGGGTATGGACCACGGGGAGATGGAATTTCTCTATGAAGGCCGTGACATC
>JAFSWY010000186.1 GCA_017444295.1 Selenomonadaceae bacterium
AGTGGATGGACAGAAGCTCCATGTGCGCGAGACGGACCTTGGTGAGTGGATGCTGGCAGTGGCAGGGCAGAAGCCTTCTCACATGGTTATGCCTGCTATCCATCTCAACCGCCAGCAGTGCGCGAAGTTCTTCTCCAAGGAGCTGCATGAGGAGATTCCCAGCGATATTCCCTTCATGATCCAGACAGCCCGTCGCATTCTGCGCGAGGAATTCATGACGGCCGACATGGGTATTACGGGAGCGAACTTCGGTATCGCCGAGAACGGTGCCATCGGCCTCGTGACCAATGAGGGCAATGCCCGTCTCGTCACGACGCTGCCGCGTGTTCACGTGGTCATCATGGGCTATGAGAAGCTCATCCCGAAGATCGAGGATGCGGCAAAGATTGTCCGCCTCCTTCCGAGAAACGGCACCTGCCAGCGTATGACCAGCTACATGACCATGGTGGACGGTCCTACGGTTGTCATGCAGAAAGAGAATGGCAAGTGGGTTGAGAGCAAGCGCAAGCAGTATGTTATCCTTTTGGACAATGGTCGCCTGAAGGCAGCCCATGATCCGAAGATGAAGCAGGCGTTCCAGTGCGTGCGTTGCGCTTCCTGCCTCAATGTCTGCCCCATCTGGACTCTGGTAGGCGGACACGTTTATGGACATATCTATTCCGGTGGTATCGGTGCAATCCTTACGGGCCTTTTGGGCAACATGGAGGCATTTGGCCAGTTCAGTGATCTTTGCATTGGCTGCCGCAAGTGCGTTTCCATCTGCCCGGGCAAGGTGCCGATCCCCGATCTCATTGACGAATTGCGCGCCCGCTATGTGAAGCAGTATGGCATGGCGTTCCCGGAGAAGATTGCTTTCCGCAAGATCCTCACGAACCGCGGCATCTTCCATAAGCTGCTGCGCATCGGCTCCATGGCGCAGGCACCGGTCAAGTCCGGCAAGTTCATCCGGCATCTGCCGCTGTTCTTTGCAGGCATGACGAAGGGCAGGAGCCTTCCCGCCATCTCGGATAACCCGGTGCGTGACCGCATCAGCCGTCTTGCCAAGAACAATCCGTCGAATCCTGTGATGACGGCAGCGTTCTTTGCCGGCTGCAACATCGACTTCGTGTTCCCGGATACCGGCGAGTCGGTCATCAAGGTCCTGCAGGATCTCAACATTGCCGTGGTATTCCCGGAGGCACAGAGCTGCTGCGGAAAGCCCGCACTTGGCATGGGCGACCGCGAGTCCGGAAAAGCTGTGGCAAAGCAGAATATCGAGGCATTCGAGAAGGCTGGGGCAGATGTCATCATCAGCACGTGCCCGACCTGCGCCGAGACTCTGGAGAAGACCTATGCCGAACTCTTCCAGGACGATGCAGAGTGGAGGACCCGCGCCGAGCTCTTTGGCGCAAAGGTTCGCGAGTTCACGAGCTTTGTGGCAGAGCAGTATGAGAAGGCTGGCCGCTTGAAGCCGACACCCGGCGGCGAGAAGGTTACCTACCACGATTCCTGCCATATGCGCCGCGGCCTTGGTGTCTGGGAGCAGCCCAGGAAGCTCATCCAGGCGGCAAAGGGCTTGGAGTTCGTAGAGATGAAGAACTGCGACAAGTGCTGCGGAATGGCTGGTGCTTTCGGTATGAAGTACAGCGATATTTCCCTGCCGCTTCTCAGCGAGAAGCTTACCAATATCAAGAACACGGGTGCTACGACTGTGGCTGTGGCATGCCCTGCCTGCATGATGCAGATTGGCGGCGGCCTTGACCAGCAGATGCCCAATGTCAAGATCAAGCATGTTGCCGATATCCTTGCGGAAAGGCTTTGATTGCATGAAATAGTTAGCCGTGACGGTGCGGCAAAAGCCGCACCGTTCTTGAACTGAATAGAAGGGAGAGCAATGATGGAAATTCTGGTATGCATCAAACAGGTTCCAGGTTCCAACAAGGTGGAAGTTGATCCCGTAACGGGTGTGCTGAAGCGCAACAGCGCAGATGCAAAGATGAACCCTTACGACCTGTTCGCCTTGGAAACTGGGCTCAAGCTCCGGGAGGAGTATGGAGGGAACGTCAGTGTTCTGACCATGGGACCGCCTCAGGCAAAGGCTGTGCTTTACGAAGCATTCGCCATGGGCGCAGACAAGGGTGCGCTCATCACGGACCGCAAGTTTGGCGGCGCGGACGTGCTTGCCACGAGCTATACGCTTTCGCAGGGCATTCGAAAGTTCGGCAAGTTTGATCTCATCATCTGTGGCCTTCAGACTACGGACGGGGATACGGCACAGGTTGGTCCCGAGGTTTCAGAGGCATTGGGCATTCCCTGCGTCTGCAATGTCCACAAAGTTGACAAGGTTGAAGATGGCAACATCATCGTGGACATGGAGATGTCGGAGGACATCGAAAAGCTGAAGGTTCCGTTCCCTTGCCTGATTACGGTGCAGAAGGACATCCTTGAGCCGCGTCTGCCTTCCTACAAGAAGAAAAAGGCAACGGCAGACCGTGGGATCGATCAGTATACCTTGAACGATATGGAGGACAAGGACGAGAAGCATTATGGCCTCAACGGCTCCCCCACCCAGGTGCAGCGTATTTTCCCGCCGACCTCGGACAAGGTTCAGGAAACCTGGACGGGCACGGGCGAGGAGCTGTCCAACAAGATCTATGAGGTGCTGAAGAAGAAGAAGTTCACGGCGTAACGGGAGGTCAATCATGGGAAAATTGATTGTGCACCAGGAAAAGGTGCAAGACATTCAGGCGCTCATAAAAATCTGTCCCTTCGGCGCCATGGAGGAGAAGGACGGAAAGATTGAGATCAATGCGGCCTGCAAGCTCTGCAAGCTCTGCGTGAAAAAGGGCGGCGGAGCAATGGAGTACGTGGAAGAAGAGACGGGCCCGAAGATCGACAAGTCGAAGTGGAAGGGCATTGCTGTCTATGTGGACCATGTGGATGGCAGGATCCATCCTGTCACCTATGAGCTCATCGGCAAGGCAAGGGAACTGGCAGGAAAAATCAATCATCCCGTTTATGCAATCTTTATGGGAAGCAACATCGAGAAGCAGGCAGAGGAAATCCTCCATTATGGCGTGGACAAGGTGTTTGTCTGCGACAAGAAGGAACTGGAAGCTTTCAATATC
>JAFSWY010000187.1 GCA_017444295.1 Selenomonadaceae bacterium
CGGGAATCAAGGGCCTTTGAGGCAGACGGGGATGAGGATGATGAGTGATTTCGGCAATATTGCGGACGGGCTCATGGACTTGCTCAACCCGCAGATATGCATCCGCCATTCCTGTCGGGAAATGTTCTTTCTTGATGAGAAATCAGAGGCTGGTTGCGCGAGAATCCATCTTTCCAGCAGGTTTCCCTGTCTCCATGTCCGCCAAATGGACAAACAGGTGTTTCCCGTCCTGAAAAACCAAAGATGTGCGGATCATCTTGTGCTGGTCTATGATTCCGGGCGCAACGCATGGGGACTTCACATCTTTGAAATGACGAAGACGGTGTCGAACTCAAGATGGCGCAAAAAGATTTTGCCGCAGTTTTCCGGGGGGCTTGCCAATGCGTATGCTATCTCCGGGGTGCTTCGGATACCGTCGTTTTCCTCTGTTACGGCGCATTGTTGCTATCGGTTCGACGGAAACAGGACTTCCCCGGTCGAGATGAAGATGGAAACGGGAAAAAAAGCGGGGAGCGACTGGACAGAGGGGGAAACCTTCTGTCTGGAGGAATTTCCAGGCTTGCCCATCCGCAAGAGCCTTCTGCACTTGGATGAGAAAAGCGGGGAGATGAGCATGGGGACCCCGTTGGAGTTGTAGACGAGAGCATGGTACAAGGAAGGAGAAGGTGGTGCAAATGAAGATCATCATACTGGCAGGGGGCGGGGGGACGCGGCTTTTTCCGCTTTCCAGGAAGAGCCGCCCGAAGCAGTTCCTGACCATTGACAAGGATGCCTCCCTCCTGGGGGAGACCATCGAGCGGTTCCGCAACATGATACGCCCGGAGGATATCGTGGTGGTGACGAACGAGTCGTATGTCCATCACGTCAGGACGGAACTCCGCGCCAGTGGTGCGGAGGGGGCGCACATCGTCATGGAGCCGACGGCGAGGAACACGGCCCCGGCGATTGCCCTTGCGGCGAAGTTCTGCCTGGACAAGCTGGGCTCGTCAGAGGACGAGGTCATGTTCATCTCCACCTCGGACCACATCCTGCGCCCGGCCCTCTCCTTCCAGAACGCGGTCATGAAAGCTGCCGCATTCGCGGCGAAGGGGCATGTGGTGACCTTCGGCATCCATCCCACGAAGCCGGAGACGGGATTTGGCTACATTGAGACGGGGAAGGACCTGGGCGGGGCCTTCGAAACGGCTTCCTTCAAGGAGAAGCCCAACGAGGAGACCGCCCGGGAGTATCTGGAGAAGGGAAACTATTACTGGAACTCCGGCATGTTTGCCTTCCGCATCGACTGCTACCTGCAGGAGATTGCCCATTATGCGCCGGATATCTTTGCCCATCTTGCGGACACCTATGAGGAGACCATCGCCCAGTTCGGGGAGATGCCCTCCATTTCCGTGGACTATGCCGTGGCGGAGAAATCCGGGAAGGGCGTCACCCTTCCGCTGAAGCTCTATTGGAACGATGTGGGGTCCTGGGATGCCATCTACGAGGTGCTGGAAAAGGATGATGACGGCAATGCCATCAAGGGGGACGCCATCGCCATCGACTGCAAGGACAACCTGATTTTCGGCCAGAGCCGCCTGATTGCGGGCATCGGCCTCAAGGATGTCATGATCATCGAGACGGACGATGTCATCCTCGTGGCCCAAAAGGGGGAGAGCCAGAAGGTCAAGGATCTCGTGGAAACCCTCAAAAGGCGGGGACGCAAGGAGGCCGTGGAGCATACGACCCTCTACTTCGAATGGGGGCAGCAGTCCCTGCTGGGCGCCGGCGCAGGCTACAAGATGAAGAAACTGGTGGTCCATTCCGGGGCGGGGCTTTCCAGGCGCATGCACTACCATAGGAGCGTCCACTGGGTGGTCACCCGGGGCACGGCAGAGGTGGAGATCAACGGGGAGAGCCAGCTCGTCCATGACAACGAGAGCGTCTACATCCCCAAGACCGCGCCCTACAGCCTCAAGAACCCGGGGCGCATCGACCTGGAGCTCATCGAGGTGGAGAACGGCGACTACCTGGA
>JAFSWY010000188.1 GCA_017444295.1 Selenomonadaceae bacterium
ATGCGCTTGAGGGAGACACTCAAAGGCCAGATGACGAAGGAGCATTTTGATCCCCTTGTTGCCCAAAAGGTGCAGATGGTGCAGGGGGTTTCCGATGCAGGCATTCCCATTGAGGAATGGAACCGTCGCTTCAGTCAGCCGCCCAAAGAGGGTGACAGGACCTTCATGACGGTTGCCCTGACCTATCCGGGAAGCATTGACCTGCCAGCAGAATACCAATCGCTTATTCGTGAAATCACTCGGGTGGTAGGCGTCAGAGGCGCCAATGTGTTTGGCATCAATGCCACGACCTATGGGGATACGATGTATCTTCGCTCCTGCCAGAGGTTTGATTCCGATGCTATCATGCAGGGCATCGAAAGAGGACTCATCCGGGCGGGCCTATCAACGCAAATGGCCGTGCTGGAGCGTTATCGGGGAAACCAGGTCCTGGTGGATCGCCTGCAGCAGATATGAGGAGAAGCCCATGAAAAAGGAAAAAAGCGAGTATCAGGTTTCCGTTGTGACTCCCTTTCACAATGTGGATATGGAATTGTTTCGCCGGGGATATGAATCGCTGAAGGCGCAGACCATCGGCTTTTCCAATGTTCAGTGGATTGTGGTCCTTCACAATACGGAGCAAAAATATCATGAGGCCGTTCATGAACTGCTGGATGGGCATAAGAACGTGATGGTCAAGGCGCTCTCCAACGATGCCCGCACCCCCTCCAGCCCGCGCAACTATGGAATGAAATTTGCGACGGCACCCTATCTTGGATTCCTTGACGGGGATGACAGCTATACGCCGAAATGCCTGCAGACGGCCATTCAGCACATGAAGCGGACGGATTCCCAAATGGTCGTCTTCCGTCGGGAATTCGAGGTGGAGAAGGAAGGCCTGTTCCCCATGACGGAGATTGTTCTCTGGGACCAGACACAGGAGGAAATTGTCGTTGACCGCGAGCATTGGGAAGACGAAAAGATGTTCAGCGGCATCTGGGGCATGGTGACTTCCCGCCTGTTTGACCGGGCATTCCTGGAGAGGCACAATATCACCTTCGACGAGGATGTTCCCTTTACCGAGGACAATCTCTTTCTCATAGAAGCCTATGGAAAGATCCAACGGGCCTGCTATCTTCCTCAGTTCATCGGCTATCACTACTTCATCCATGGGGATTCTTTGGTACAGAGTATCGGGGAGCGGTCCGGCGAAGAACTTATATCCTATGCGAAGGGGTTCCGCAAGATTTTCGATGCGGCATTCCGAAACGGCATCTATGCGGATTGGTTCATGCCCTTTACCCTCTCGGCTTTTTCCAATGCCATGGTGCAAGCGAAGGATCTCACACTTGCTGACCGGCAGGAGATCAAGGAGATTTTGGAGCCCTATGTCCACATGATCCGCCTTTTGCCCGTCAATAAGCTCACCACGGAAAACGATGCGAAGATGTTTTACGAGCTTCCAAGGGAGGTCATTCTGCATCCGGAGAATTTTGACCGGGGATACCATATGCAGAATGTATGGAACGGGCAGGGGATTCTTGAGGAAATCCTCAAGAAAAACCAAGGGACGGACTACGGCCTCCGCTATCGCTTCTCGGCGCTGCGGACAGCGGAAGGTTATCAGGCAAGGGTTCCCCTGTCCCATTACGACACCTATGCGCCTCTTGTGGAGCTTCAGACAAAGATCGGCGAGAGCGGCATCTTTGCCGCAGACCCCATTGTCTGCTATCTTCTCTCTTCCGGCAGCATGGGGATGCCCCGCTTGATTCCGGCCACGAAAAAGCATCTTTTGCCATATATGGATGCCTTTTTGAAGGCCGTGCAGGGAAGGACCACTTTTTTGCTGATGGAGAGCCTGCCCATGCGGGAGCGTTACAATGACCGGGCGGTCCTGAACTCCCTCTCTGGCATCCTTTTGTCCTCTTTTTTGCGGAGAGAGCGCGACACCATGCAGGGAAGAAGGGCGAGATTCACCTCTCCCGAATTGCTCCTCTGCCCGCCGGAGGCGATGGATACCCTTTATCTGCGTCTGCTGTTTGCCCTCAAGGAGCGGGAGGTGGAGCAGATTGTCGCCCCCTTTGCCTGGGGCATTGCAGAGGCGCTTTCCTTCCTGGAAGGCCATTGGGAGGATCTCTGCAATGATATTGAGAAGGGACAGGTCACTTACGTCCTTGACGTGCCCAAAGCTTTCCTGCGACAGATTGACGGCCTGCTGAATCCGGACAGGGAACGGGCAGAGGAATTGCGCCGCATATTCCGGGACGGCTTTGAATCCCCTGTTGCCCCGCACATTTGGCCGAAGCTTCAGCGCATCATTGCATTTGGCACGGGAAGTTTCCGCATTTACACGGAGCGCATGAAACGTTACACGGGTGACCTTCCGCATTCCAATGGGTTCGCGGCACTTCCTGAGGCACTGCTCGGAAAGGCGCTGGAGGGGACGGAAGATTACGAACTGATTTCCGGGCTGAATTTCTACGAGTTTTTGCCATTCCCTGGGAAGGAAGGAGATACGCCGCTCTTGCTGAGCCAGGTGAAAGAGGGGCGTGACTACGAGGTCATCGTGACGAATCCTGCAGGGCTTTATCGTTACTGCACGGGGGAGGTCATCCGCGTGAAGGAGTGCAAGAACGGCAGAATGGTGTTCTCCTGTCTGGGCAGGAAGGGAGATATGATGGACATAGGGGAGACTGTTCTCTGGGAACAGGAGATTTACGACGCCATTGCAGAAGTGTCTGGGGAGTACAGGATGCCCCTGGCGGATTTCGCATATTTCATGGAGGAGGAAGCCGGGGAAAGATGTCTGCATGTTCTTTTGGAGCCTGCAGACGAGCA
>JAFSWY010000189.1 GCA_017444295.1 Selenomonadaceae bacterium
ACAATCCTGAGCGGCTTCAGGGCCTTTACATCCACAAAGGACAGGATTCGGTCCAAATAGTCTTCCATGATGTCTTTTTTTTCAACCTCTGCGGGCACAGCTGCAGCAGGCGGGAGCCCGGCCCCTCCCTGCACAGCCTCCGCCAAGGCTTTCAGTTCCCCTTTGTCCAAGGGGACTGCCCCGCGCTTCACCAGCTTCAGGCCGTTATATTCCTTAGGATTATGGCTGGCAGTGACCATCATGCCTCCATCCATTTTGTCTGCCGCATGATAAATCATCTCTGTGCCACAAAGTCCAACGTCCACCACGCTGCAGCCTGCTTCGGTCAGCCCCTTCATCAAAGCCGCTGACAAGGATTCCCCGGAAAGGCGAATGTCATGCCCCACCGCCACTTGCTTAGCCCGGAAAAGAGCGGGAAACACCCGTCCTATGCGATAGTAGAGTTCTTCATTGACTTCTTGCGGGTAAACTCCACGCAAGTCATATGCGCCAAAGGCTTTGGTCGTGATATCCATAAAAACTCCTCTTAAATACTCTTCTTCGTTGTTACGCCTTCTGCTCGCGCCAGTATTCCAAAGTAGCTTCCAGTCCGGTCCGAAAATCTTTTTCCGGCCTCCAACCCGTTGCTTGGAAAAGTTTGGCGCCATCTCCCACAAAGAAGGGAACCTCCGATGGACGCATTTTGGCAGGATCTTTCCTGACTCCTATATTTTCCCCAGAGATAGCCAGCATCTCCCGGAGGACGTCTTCTATCCTACGTGGCTTTCCCGAGCAGATGTTATAAATGCCTGTAGGAACATTCTTCTCTATAAGACTCACATAAGCAGCAATAATATCATCTATGTAGGTGAAATCCCTGGCCGCTGTGAGATCCCCCACGGAAAGTACCGACTCCCGCTCCCCTCGCTCGATGGCAGCAATCTGGCTGGCGAAGTCACTGACTACGAAACCTAGCTTCTGTCCCGGTCCAAAGTGATTGAAGGAACGGGCTGCGATTACATTAAGATCGTACCGTTTTGCCAGCTGCATGGACATCTGCTCGGCACACAATTTGGAAATACTATAGGGATTTTGCGGATCACAAGGCATATCTTCGGTAAGAGGCTTGCCACACTTGGCCGTAAGGCCATAAGCATCGCTTGAACCGATTGTCAAGAGCTTTGCCTCAGGAGCAGCCTCTACCATAGCTTCCAGTAAAGTCACTGTGCCCCCCACATTCACAGCCATGGTTTTAGCAGGATGTTCCCAAGCAAAAGGCACGTTGGCAATA
Organism: Selenomonadaceae bacterium; assembly: GCA_017444295.1. Classification (GTDB taxonomy): domain Bacteria; phylum Bacillota; class Negativicutes; order Selenomonadales; family Selenomonadaceae; genus UBA3796. The sequence goes on from JAFSWY010000189.1 coordinate 1,271, forward strand.
GCTGCCAGATGCACGATGGCATCTGGTTTTTCCTCGCGTAAAATCTTCCGCACAGTCTCACCATCCAGCAAATCTGCATGATGGAAGGAAACCGAGAGTTCCTCAAAAAGCGGAGCCACACCGAGGTCAATCGCGGCCAAACGGTGACCATGCGCAGCAAAAGCACGGAGCAAGTGTCCTCCGACAAAACCGGCAGCACCGGTAATTAAGATTTTCATTTAATTCATTCCTCCTGAAGGCAGATAGGATTGAAAATCGAATTCACACTGGAACGTAAAGTAATCCTCTGCGTGAAACAGATAACTTGCAATCTTTCCGCCTATTTCTCCGATGGATTACCATCCGACAGGATCTTCTCCCGCCAATCCGTGATGTTTCTGATACCTGACTCGTAGGAGAAATTGATGCCCAACGCGTGAACCTTCTGTCCCTTTTCTTGGGCAGGACGGACGTACGTTGCTGCATATTTCTTTGCATCAATCTGCTGCACGGCTTCCTCCGCTGTCTTGTCCAATTTGAACTCTATGATGTAAAGATGTTGCTCCGTATCCAACACGCCATCGATCCGCCCGATATTCGTCGTGACCTCCGCCTGCATCTCCATGCCGCACATGCGGAAGATGGTGTAGACAATGGATTGGTAATATTTCTCCTGCTTCACCTGAATATCATACCTCAGCCCTGCGAAGAACTCCCGCAGAAGCTCTATCATCTGCACAGTGCCGCCGGACATGGCGGCCTTGACCAGCTTGAAGGCATATGTGTCAGATTCGGCGAGCCGCTCATAGGTCGTGAGCAACCCGACCTCGAAAGAGGATCGCACCTCTTCATTGGGAAAACGCAGAGAGAAGCTGCGCAAGCCGCCCATCTCCAGCAAACTGTCCAACGTCAGATAGCCGGTCTGGAAGAGCAGCTGCACCACACGTTCTGCAGAAACCTCCCTGCCCGCCAGATCCGTCAGGTTGAACGTAGCCAAAGAGTCTGCGGACAGACTGGCCTCCACCATGTCCGTCAGGAACATCCTCTTGCGCACCAAAAGCTTCAATAGAAAGGTCGGCGTTCCCGTCTCAAACCAATAGTTCGCAAACTGCCCCTCGGAATAGAAAAATTGTCCTATGGACACCGGATTGTAGACCGTCTCAGCAGCCACCGCAAAGCAAAAACCGTCATACCAGTACCGTAACTGGTCAAGAAGTCCTTGCATATCCATGACTCGGCCCCATCGGTCGCGCGTTCCCTCTCGTACCACCTGTGCCAAATGTTCGGAGAAATTCTCCTCCAACTCCGTCTGCGTGTAACCGAACATCGCCGCATAGTTCCTGTGCATGCTGATGTCCGTCAAATTGTTCAGTTTGCTAAAGATGGACACCTTCGCGAACTTCGTAACTCCTGTCAGAAACACAAAACGCAGCAATGGCTCTGCCCCTTTGATTGTCTGGTAGAAGGACTCCAGAGCCGCACGGAAGACTTCCGCATCCCCTGCATCCTCCACATGACCAATGATGGGTTTGTCGTACTCATCGATCAGAAGCACCACGCCACAGTCATATTTCTTATACAACTTGCGGATGATATCGTCAAACATATCCGCCGCCGATCCACCCTCTGCCGATATCCCATATTCCTCGGCCGTATACCGAAGCGCCCTCTG
>JAFSWY010000190.1 GCA_017444295.1 Selenomonadaceae bacterium
AGGGTGGACTCGAAAACCGCGCCGTTATCCATACCCCCTCATCCCCCGTTTCATATGTTACAGTATGCATGGCAATTCCATTCTTTTTCCACATATGCGAAAAATTATCTATATGCTTTATCATATGTGAAGGATGTGTCATATGTACCAAGTGGAAACCATATTTACCAGTCAGGGAATCCAATGGGTATTGACCGGAGAAGAAGGTCATCTGGTGGAGCTTCCCTGCAAATTCCTTAAGCATCTGTCCGCTGTCAACAAGAGCGGAAATACCGGGAGGAGCTATGCCTATGCGCTGAAGTTCTTCTCGGAGTTCCTGGAAACCAAGCATGTGTTTTATACCGATGTCACTATGCGGGAGTTGTTCGAGTTCTTGGCGTGGCTCCAGGATCCCCTGAACGGCTCCAACGTTGTGCAACTGAAGCAGGATAATACGTCTGCCCGCTCTGCCAGAACGGTCAACACCTACATGGCTGCAGTCATGAGCTTCTATCGGTTCCTCTTCAACATGGGCATCACCTCTACGGACTTTGACAAGAAATATTTGCGGGATGCAGGTTTTTCCGGGACGGCACCTGCATACAAGGATTTTCTTTACCACACCCATAAGGGAGACAATCTTCTCCGGAGCGTGTTCCATGTGAAAGAACCCCGGAAACACCTTCCCATACTTTCGCCCAATGAAGTACACGCTGTACTCGCTGCCGCATCCAATCCCCGCGATAAGTTCTTGATCTATCTCCTGTTCGTTTCGGGGCTGCGCATTGGCGAGCTTCTGTCACTTTATACCGAGGACATCGTCCATGATCTTTCTTTGGGGCATAAGATTCGACTCAGGGATCGGGGATTCCTGCCTAATGGCGGGAAACTCAAGACAGGACCGAGGGACATCCTCATCAATCAGGATGCCATGGACATGATGGATGACTACCTTTACTGGTTACTGGACATCGTGGAAACTACTTCTGGCTTCCTGTTTGTCAAGATCAGTGGCGAGGCGGCAGGCGCTCCTATGGACTACAACGACATCGCTGCCCTGTTCCGCAGGCTCAGGAGGAAAACCGGCCTGTCCGTACACGCCCATGTGTTTCGCCACACCCATGCCACCATCTACTATGCCCAGACCCGCGATGCGAAACTTTTGCAAGAGCGTCTGGGACATCGCGATATCCAGACAACGCTGAACACCTATGTGCATCCCACGGACGAGGACATCCTTGCCGATTGGAAAAAGGCATCCAGCAGCTTTTCCTTGGGGGTGGTATGATGGCCTCCTCCATGACACAGCTTGCCCAGCTCCCTCTGCCCGATGGCTACGAATGCCTCCTCCCGGATTTGGAGGATTGCCTGCGGTTCACGCCGGTCAAGCATATTCATGCGGATGGGGCTGTGACAGTAGAATATGCACCCGATGGTTACTATCTTGAAAACGACATCTGGTCGCTCCACCATTTCCTCCAGATCGAGCAGTTCCGCAGTCTGGCGCAGGAGCCTTGGGCAACCGCGCAGTCATATTCCATCCGGTTCCTATTTGTGCAGGATTCCCTGAACCTTGAGGCAAAATTCGTCTTCCACCAGATGGTCTTCCTTGACCGCTGGGCGTTGTCGGCCACATTCACGGCTGTAAGGAGCGCACTGTCCCGCCTTGCCAAGTTCGTCAACGAGCACCATCCGGAAATATCCAGTTTCGAAGAGATGCAGTCCGAGACATTCCAACAGGAATATGTTCGCTACCTGTCAGGGTTGGGACTCGCCACATTTTACGAGGAGCCGGGAAGGAAGGGATTCAAGAAAAGCTCCAATCTTGCAATCCCCTCCGTCATCTACAATCATCTGCAGGAGCTGATCCGTGAGAAACATTTTTCGTCTCTTGGAACCAATCTCTGGAAAGAGGATGCATGGAACATTTCCTGCTTCGAGAAATTCGGCCTGAAAACGCCGAAATCCTCCTGCGTGAAGACCATTTCCTTCACGGGCATCAAAAGCCGGCATTTTCGCGCACTGCTAAAACGCTATCTCCGTGAGAAGCTCATGGCTGGCAGTCTCCAGTGGTCAACGGCACACGCAAAGTCCGTGTATCTGCGGGCATTCCTCAATTTCGTCCATGAGCAGCACGATGACTGGACGGATCTGTGCGGCCTTTCCCGCCAAGACACACTGGCCTATCTGAAGAGGCTGTCCATGTATGCGAGCATGGAACTTCCCTCGAAACGTTGCGACTGCAATCCACGGCACTACCCCAAAAGCATGCTTTCGCAAATCAGGACATTCCTGATGGATCTCCAGATTATGGAGTACCCGGAAGCCCCGGCTGTTCCTGCACTCCAGCTGATCCGTCACGATGACACCAAGGGATACACATCATCCGTATCCGGTGCCATCAAATATTTGCCCGACCATGTGTTGGATCAATTCTTTTCCCACATCTCCCTGTTCCCGGAGAAATACTATCCCATCGTTTTGACCATGTACTACACAGGCCTCCGAGTATCCGATGCGTTGGAATTGAAGTGGGAGTGCCTGATACGCATCGACGGCACCTACTGGATTGAGACCTATGTTTGGAAGACGCAGACCATAGACCACCGATCTCCCATCACGGACGAGTTTGCCAAGATCCTGCAGTCCTACATAGACGAATCCAAGGCTGTGTCTAATGCGGACAATAATCCCCACCATTTCATCTTCGTGAATTATAGGGGCATCAGGAAAGGGCAGCCGTATTCTGCCCATGCACTCAAGGATGCATTGAACCGCTTTGCTGTACAGGCAGATATCCGTGACGAAAACGGAAATCTGTTCCATTTCAAAAATCATGCTTTCCGCCACACGTTCAGCGTGAAGATGATCAACAACGGTGCGGACATCATAACGGTCATGCAGTTATTGGCGCATGCTACGCCCAAAATGACACTTGCTTACGCAAAGCTCCTGGACAGCACCAAACGGGAGGCATTCGAGCGAGTCATAAAGGCGGGGGTGTTCTCCTTTTCCAGCGGGACAGGGCAAGAAATCACCTATCGCGGGGATGCGCCCCAGTCCTTGCTGGATAACCTCTGGCAAAGACACAAGCTGGAGGCCGTGGATACACCCTATGGTACCTGTCTCCAACGCAAAAACGGCAGATGTTCCTTTGCCAAGCAGCCTCCTTGCCTGACATGCAATGATGGAAAGCCCTGCAGGGATTTGTGCATCGGTGCGCTCCCTTCCGATGCGGAAAAATACGACATTCTCATTGACTCCGCTTCCCGTTTGGTGGACATGGCGCAAAAGAACGGCAGGGACGACATGGCCAAGGAAAATCGTAGCATCCTTTCTCTTCTGCAAGGCATACGTGAGGTCCTTTCTGATGGCGGGATCATCTATGGACGCATGGAACGCTTGGAAGGCGGTGATGGCAATGTCTGATTATGACCGCCAAGCCCATCTGGCCAGCATCCATGAGCAAAGAAAGGAAACTACGGACAGCAAGGCAAATGCTGCCATCGACGCACTTCTTCATCAACGCAATCCTATAACATTTCGCAGTGTGTCCCAAATCTCCGGCATCGGTGTGGCTACCCTGTATCGCCACGACAGGATACGGGAACGCATAGAAACGCTTCGTGACGGAGCACCGAAAGCCGTTCCTGCAAAGCCCAAAGCCAGTACATCCTGTACAGGTGATGGCTCTGCGTTGATTGCCTCTCTGCGCCGCAAGATTAAGCACTTGGAAGCAGAAAACAAGAAACTGCGGGAACTGAACCAATCCCGTTTGTCCGAGGAATGGTCATCGCTATAAGTCTGTTGAAAAAAGAAGGACTGCAATGAAGTAGCGGCATGAGGCATTGTCCGGTGTAACCTCACAGGACAATGCCTTTTATGATACGGGCATACATCGCATCCACAATCACGCTGCCATCATATCCGCAAATTGCGTACACGGGAATGCACTTCTACAACATATGATATATGTATCATATGTGTGAGCCTTTGAAATTCGGGCATTCTCTCGCGCGGGGTATAGATAAGCGCCGAAGATGGTGGGGCTGATCTCGCTCCAGTCGAACTGCTCACTGGCTTGATGAATGAGCAAATCAAGGATAGCGGGCGTGAAGCGGGGAATCTCGATTTTCTCCCCGTCAAACCGGCCGCCGTTCACATAGGGGAACGCCGCCAGCGTGTCCTCCCGATCAGCGTCCCTGTCCTCCGGCTTGGTTGCAAGGACTACAAAGAGGTCAATGAGGGCGCGGCGCACATTCTCCTCCC
>JAFSWY010000017.1 GCA_017444295.1 Selenomonadaceae bacterium
ACCGAAGAGCGTCTGGTTCCTCTCATTGTTCTCCAGCTGCTTGCCATGGAAATAGGCAATGCTGGTGCGGATATTCCTGAGCGGGATGTAGTCAACGCCGAACTCCCAGCCCTTGAGATTCGTATCGAGATCTGCACCATATGCCGTATCATAAGTAGGAGCGAAAGCAACATTATGGCCGAGACGGCGATAGGCAACATGAGCTCCCCAAGTGCCGGCATTCGCGGTCTTGATGCCCTTGTAGTCCAACTGGATATTGTAGGCCTTGTCATACCGTTCTGCCTTCGTGTTATTTGCATAGTAAGCACCCAGGGCAATATTCTTGTCAAAGGCATAGCGTGCGCCAATGGACCAGATCTGAGCCTTGTCCGTCTGCTCACCATCCTTGTTGTAGCCATCATTGTAACGGAACGCCTCGTTGGTGAACTGGCGATATGCCAGACCGGCATCCCACTTGTCCTTGTTGTACAGGGCCTCAATGCCAAGGTAGTTGGCAGCCGTATCATCCCCATTGCTTGCGGCCAGGGAGCTGTTGGCACGATCCATGTTGAAACGGCCGGCCTCGATACGGCCCTTCAGATCCTTTCCGAAGGTAAGCTGAACACCGGAGAAGAAGTCATCCATGATCATTCCGGCATCGGAAGTGCTGAAGAAAGGCATCTTGCCCAGCTTCACATTGAAGTTGTTGTAATCGCCCTCAGCGAAAGCATAAGTAAGGCTAACATCCCCAGAGGTATCCGTCTTCATGTTGTTGGTAGCCGTCAGACGAGCCTTGACCTTCCAGTGCTCATTGACCTCAGCCGTGGGGAACAAACGAAGCTGAAGCTGATCCGTGTTCCTCTTGAACGTGCTGCCATCATCCTGCTTGTCGCGGCGGCTCCAGTAACGATAACGGAGTTCGCCCGTCCACTGGACCATGTCGGCATGCTTCTCGAGGTTGGCGACGCGAACGCCGAGGTTGTTGAGCTCATCGCTGAACTCTGCAGCGAGCTTGTCGATGAGAGCCTTGTCCTTGGCACTGACATCAGCCTTTGCCATAGCCTTGGCAATCATCTGGGCCATCTCGTAACGAGTGATGTTGCGGTCACCGCGGAAGGTGCCATCGCCATAGCCGTTGATGACGCCATCAGCAGCGAGCTGGGACACGGCATCATATGCCCAGTGGTCAGCAGGAACATCGGAGAACGGGTTGGCAGCAGCAAAAGTCGTGCTGGCTGCACCGACGACGAGAGCCGTCGTAAGAGCGGATACGAGTGTCTTTTTCACAAAAATCACCTTTTCCTTTACACAGAAATAAATATCGGCATTTCCCGACCAGGTGATTCCGCCCCATGGAGTGTCCATGTTTCCTCAATGTGCAAAAATCCCCTGCACAGGAACTTCGACATTCAATATAGCACATGACTTTTTTTAAGGCAAGCCCTTTCCCAAAAAAAATGAAAAAAATATGAAATCGGGGCAATTCCTTGCTATAATAAGAATATGCCCCCTCTATTCAGATTTTTCCGCCTTCTGCACGATGCCGCGCACCATCTTCTCGAACTTCGGGCGCGGCAGCATGACGAAATGGCCGCAGCCCTGGCATTTCAGCCCGAAGTCCATGCCCGTGCGGGTGATTTTCCACTCATGGCTTCCGCAGGGATGGGCCTTCTTCATGCGCACGATGTCACCCACATCATAATGCACTTTTTCCATTGTGTTCCCTTTCTACCCAGAAATCGAGGTGCCCTATGAAAATTTCCGTCCTGCAAATGAACATCTGTCTCGGCGATTTGCCCGCCAACATCGAGACCCTTCGCCGCATCATGGAGGATGCCATGCAAGAGCTTCCCGATGTCGTCCTGCTCCCGGAGCTATGGAACATCGGCTTCTACCCGCAGCCTGTCGCGAAACACGCCCGAGGCAGCGAGAAGGAGTCATGCCGGGTCCTGGAGGAACTGGCCAAACAGTACCATGTGAACATCGTGGGAGGTACCATCGCCACCACGAGCGCGAAGGGCATCTACAATACCTGCTATGTCTTCAACCGGGAAGGCGAGCTCATCGCCTCCTATGACAAGACCCACCTTTTCTCCCCCATGAAGGAGCATGAGGACTTCACCCCCGGCAGCAAGCTCTCCACCTTTGTGCTGGACGGCATGAAATGCGCCGCCATCGTCTGCTACGATGTGCGCTTTCCGGAGCTCGTCCGCAAGCTCGCCCTCGAAGATGTGGAGGTGCTGTTCCTCCCCGCCGAATGGCCCATGGAGCGCCTCATCCACTGGCAGACCCTCATCCGCGCCCGCGCCATCGAGAACCAGATCTTCCTCGTGGCGGCGAATGGGGCAGGCACCTTCCCCGATGGCATGGTTCTGGCGGGACATTCCGCCATCATCGATCCCTGGGGCGGTGTCCTTGCGGAAGCCGAGGACAAGGAAGCCGTCCTTCACGCCAATCTCCGTCCCATCATCCGCCAGCAGATCAAGGAAAGCATGGACGTATTCGCTGACCGCCGTCCCGAATTATACAAAGAAAAAATCAAACATTGAAGCGGAAGTTGGTCACATCGCCGTCCTGCATGATGTAGTCCTTGCCCTCCAGCCGGACCTGCCCCTTTTCCCGTGCCGCAGCAACACTGCCGGCAGCGATGAGGTCATCGTAGCTGACGATCTCGGCACGGATGAAGCCCCGCTCGAAATCCGTATGGATCTTTCCTGCGGCCTTCGGCGCCGTGGTTCCCTTGACAATCGTCCAGGCGCGGCATTCATCCGGCCCTGCCGTGAGGAAGGTCATGAGCCCCAGAAGATCGAAGGCCGCCTTGATGAGCTTGTCGAGGCCGGACTCCGTAAGCCCCATGTCCGCAAGGAACTCCTTTGCTTCTTCCTCGTCCAGCTCTGCGATTTCCGATTCCACCCTGGCAGAGATCACCACGACTTCCGCATGCTCCCCTGCCGCGAATTCCCGCACCTTCTTTACAAAGTCATTTTCCTCCGATGCGGCCACCTCATCCTCCGCGACATTTGCCACATAGAGGGTCGGCTTCAGCGTCAGCAGGTTCATTTCCTTGATGAGCTCCAGGTCATCTGCGGAAAGTTCCACGCTGCGAGCGGGTTTCGCGTTGTCCAATGCTTCCTTGATGCGGCGCAGGACCTCATCCTCTGCCTTCGCTTCCTTGCTGCCGGACTTTGCGACTCTCGCCAGCTTCATGATGCGCTTCTCCACGATTTCCAGATCCGCAAGGCAAAGCTCCGTCTGGATGATCCCGATGTCTCGGACCGGGTCGATGCCGCCCTCCACATGGGTGATATTCGAGTCCTCGAAGCAGCGCACCACATGGGCCACGGCATCCACCTGGCGGATGTGCTCCAGGAACTTGTTGCCAAGCCCCTCGCCCTTGGAGGCGCCCTTCACAAGCCCGGCGATGTCCACAAAACTCACCGTTGCCGGCGTTGTCTTCCTGGAATCATACATTTTGTGAAGCACTTCCAGCCGTGCATCCGGCACAGGCACCACGCCAACATTGGGCTCGATGGTGCAGAAGGGATAGTTCGCCGCCTCCGCCCCGGCCTTCGTGATCGCGTTGAACAGCGTGCTCTTGCCCACATTCGGCAGGCCTACAATACCAACTCCAAGATTGCTCAATTTGTTCCACCTCTCAAAAATAGCGTGCGGGCAGCTTCCCGCACGCTTTCTTTTCTCTACGAATTTAAAGTGTCCCGAAGATACGGTCCCCCGCATCGCCGAGCCCCGGCACGATATATCCCTTCTCGTTGAGGCGCTCGTCAACAGATGCCACATAGACGGGAATATCCGGATGGTCACGGTTGATGACCTTGATGCCCTCCGGTGCCGCCACAAGGCACATGAGGGTAATGGACTTCGCGCCGCGGTCCTTGATCATCTGCAGGGCAGCCGAGGCACTCCCCCCCGTTGCCAGCATGGGATCCACGACGATGAGGGTGCGCTCCTCCACATCGCTGGGCAGCTTGCAGTAATATTCCACGGGCTTCAGCGTCTCCGGGTCGCGGTAGAGGCCGATATGCCCCACCCTCGCCGCAGGCACCATGTTCAGCACACCGCTGAGCATGCCGAGCCCCGCCCGGAGAATCGGGACCACGCCCACCTTCTTGCCTGCGAGCACTTTGCTCCTGCACCTTGCCACAGGGGTCTCGATCTCCACTTCCTTCAACGGAAAGTCGCGGGTGATCTCATAGGTCATGAGCATCGCGATTTCCTCCAGCAGCTCGCGGAAATCCTTCGTGCCGGTTTCCTTCTGCCGCATCAGCGTCAGTTTATGCTGCACAAGGGGATGATTGATGACTGTGACTTTCATTTCTTCCGACATGGTCTCCCTCCTCACATCGTCTCATACAAGGGGTATTTGTCGCAAAGGGCAGCCACACGCTTGCGGGCCTCCTCCTTTGCCGTCTCCTCCGAAGGATGGTCCAGAACAAGGGCAAGGATGGCAGCGACCTCCTCCATGTCCGCCTCCTTGAAGCCCCGGGTCGTAAGGGCGGGGGAGCCGAGACGGATGCCGCTGGTGATAAAGGGAGAACGGGTCTCGAAGGGGATCGTGTTGCGGTTGGCGGTGATGTTCACCTCATCCAGCAGGAGTTGCGCCTCCTTGCCCGTGAGTTTCTTGTTCGTGAGATCCACGAGCATGAGGTGGTTGTCTGTGCCGCCGGAGACGAGGCGGAACCCATCCTCCTGCAGGCCCTTGGCAAGTGCCGCCGCATTCTTCACCGTCTGTTTTGCATAGATGGCAAACTCCGGCTGCAAGGCCTCCTGCAGGGCGACTGCCTTTGCAGCGATGACATGCATCAAGGGGCCGCCCTGGATCCCGGGGAACACCGCCTTGTTGAACCGCTTGCCGAACTCGGCATCCTTGCAGAGAATCATTCCTCCGCGAGGCCCCCTCAGGGTCTTATGGGTCGTCGTCGTGACCACATCCGCATAGGGAACGGGGCTCGGGTGCATGCCTGCCACCACCAGTCCTGCGATATGGGCAATGTCCACCATGAGGTATGCCCCCACGGAACGGGCGATTTCCGCCAGACGCGGGAAATCGATGATGCGGGGATAGGCCGAGGCGCCAGCCACGATGAGCTTGGGCTTGCACTCCTCCGCCTTCTTCTGCAAGGCATCGTAGTCAATGCACTCCGTCTCACGGGACACCCCATAGGGAACAATCTTGAAATACTTGCCGGACATGTTCACCGGGCTGCCATGGGTGAGATGGCCTCCGTCCGTGAGGCTCATTCCCATGACTACATCCCCCGGCTCCAGCAGGGAAAAGAACACAGCCATGTTCGCCTGTGCGCCGGAGTGGGGCTGGACGTTGGCAAAGCCTGCGCCAAAGAGCTTCTTCGCGCGGTCGATGGCAAGCTGCTCCACCACATCGACGAACTCACAGCCGCCATAGTAGCGCTTGCCCGGATAGCCTTCCGCATACTTGTTCGTCAGAACGCTCCCCTGTGCCTCCATGACCGCACGGCTCACGATATTCTCCGAGGCAATCAGCTCCAGCTTCGTCTGCTGGCGGCGCAGCTCATCGCCAATCCCCTTGGCGATCTCCGGGTCAACGTTCTTCAATGCATCCATCAAACTCAATGTTCTTCCTCCTGTCAGGTTCCCAAAACTTGCTTCCTGTCTGGCCTTGCAGAGCTTCATTTGCCCTCCAGGGCCATGATCTTGTTCACGCGGCGCTCATGGCGGCCTCCCTGGAACTCAGCCTGGAGCCAGGCGCGCACAATCTCGCCCGCAGGCCCAATGCCCGTCACGCGGCCTCCCATGGCCAACACATTGGCATCGTTGTGCTCCCGCGCCATTTTCGCCGAATACACGTCTGTGCAAAGGGCGCAACGGATTCCCTTGATCTTGTTGGCGGCAATGGAAATGCCGATGCCCGTGCCGCAGAGCACAATCCCCCTGTCCGACTTGCCGCTCACGACATCCACGCAGACCTTCTCTGCGATATCGGGATAATCCACGGAATCCGTCCCAAAGGTACCCACATCCGTCACCTCGATGTCGCCGAACCCCTTGAGGACCATCTTCACTTCCTCCTTGAGTTCCACGGCGCCATGGTCACTGCCAACTGTAATCCTCATCGCGACCCCTCCTATTTCATCTGTCTTCGCTAAGCGTTCATATTATACCACAAGGGCATATATTCTCGCTAACCTCAGACTGCATTCCATTTGTCTTCGCTAAGCGTTCATATTATACCACAAGGGCATATATTCTCGCTAACCTCAGACTGCATTCCATTTGTCTTCGCTAAGCGTTCATATTATAACGCATTGTTCAGATTTTGCCAACGGCAAAATATACTTATTGACGTTTCGACAGGCTTGTCCTGTCATAACGCATTGTTCAGATTTTGCCAACGGCAAAATATTGTCAGTATGTCTGCCAAAGGACTCATCTTGCAGACAGTTGTGTTTATGATTTGCAGTTTTGTAAGAAATTGAAAAATTCAGCAAATGTTTGAAGATCCGACGTTTCATTTATGCGAGATTGAAGTTCTTGGAAATATTCAAAAGTTTTCGCAAATCCAGGACTTCCTTTGCTATAATTTCTATGACAGGATCTTCGCAACATTTCTTGAAGATAGTGCAGATGATACGCCGAAACTCTACGCCCTGTCGGAGATAACATTTTTTCTGGGTCATTAACGGCTACATTATAAAATTGGGAATAGGAAAGAAATGATGCTATTTTATCATCTGTGGGATAAGCGGCCCGATTTCCCAATAGCCAAGTTTCAAAACAACGATTAATGGCAAACAGACGATGCTGCACGTTAACTGGATGCGCTACAAAGATAGCTTCAAAATCTGCACAGTCTCTTTCTATTTCAACTTCATCTCGTGCATCCGTATCCCAGCAAACAACAATGTAGTCCAAAGGAAAAAAATTCTCTTCGATAGTTTGCAAAGTTTCATCCAATCGATTTTTGGTTTGTGGATATCCGCGACCTGTTTCCAGCAAAAAAGAAACATCATTCTTTTGAAATTCTCTGAGTGAAGATATTTGCCTATATTCGGGAAGAATCGATTGAATCCAAGAAGGAAGCACACGATAAAAGGATTCGGAATCCTCAAGCAAAAAATATAAGTTCATTGAGACTGCCTCATCATATAATTCATCAACTGAAAGAATTTCTCTTGTCGATTCCATGAAGTATCGATGCCAACTTCTTTGGCACGTTTGGAAGAAATCACACCATCTTTCTGTGATATAATGCGCCAATCTTCCTCTGGAATCTGATTAATGATATAGGGGTGGTGACTGGTTAGAATAAATTGATGCGTTTCTTCTGCCGCTTTAGTGGAAATGAAGTCTGTAATATCATCAAGGCAATTAACGCCCAATGCGTTTTCCAGTTCATCAATAGTTACGACAGTTCCATTGAAGCTAAAATCTATATTTGATATAATATAGATAACCTTTAACATACCACTGGAAATATTTTCCATAGGTATCTTTTTTCCATTTTGCTGAATAAAAAGAGTATAAATGCCACTGGAAAGATCAGCATCAACCATTATGTTCTCGATTTCAGGAAAGATTTCCTGAACATCCGTTAAAAATTCACTATACAAATTTTCATGAAAGAACTTCATCAAGTCTAATTTTACCAAAGTAGGAAAACGCGTAATATATTTTTTTATATCCACATACTGCTTTTTCTTATATCCATCTCTATAGGACGCGATAGATTGTGCCGTTTCCTTTTTAAATCCTAATTGAGCATATGGAATAAACTCAAGAAAATTTTGCCGGATAACTTTCAATTCATGCGGCCTTTGAAAAAGAGTGAGGACACTTGCCTCTGTAGAAAGTTCTGGAACTTCCTTGCCATTCAGCAATATCCGGTTTTCATCTTTCCATACAATTTCCTGCCCGTTCTTATCGATAACCTCTCTCGCAACCCCGTCGAAGTCTGTAGTGTGCTTTGTAATAACCTCCCAAGTAAACCTATCCGATGGGGATATGAGATCAGAATTTTTCCACAAATCAACCGAAAAATTCATGCAAAACCGACCAGAAAAAGGAATTGTCCTTTTATTGAAGACTCCAATATCGATATAACGCCATAATGCGTTCAATATTTGCGTTTTTCCCGCTCCCGATTCTCCAACCAAGAGATTCAGTCGTTCAAACTCGATACGCTCGATTTTTTGTCCAGTAGTATAGTTTTCAAATTCCATCCAATGAATTTGCATGGCACTACTCCTTCCCCACCCTATACCCGAATACTCTGAAACCCGCTTGCCTTGTGCAGGCGGTTCATGATGGCAAGTCCCAGTTCCTCCTCGTCTGTTCCCTCTGCCAGGAGGCAGTCCACATCCGCATCGTCGAAGCTCCGCAGTGCCTCGTAGATATTGGCGGCGATCGCG
>JAFSWY010000191.1 GCA_017444295.1 Selenomonadaceae bacterium
AAGAAGTCTCCAACCTCGGTTGGCTGCGTAGACTTTTCCTGTGCTCGCTCGTTGCTATACAAGGGTTCAGAGATGTTTTGGATGTGGGAAGTTTGAGTTATAACCTTCCAACTTGGGATTTCGTTTTAGTTTACAGGTCAAGAGAGTTGTTAAGCAAAATTCTCCCTTTCCTCAAAATAAATCCCACACATCTTCGCGCCCTATGAAAAGGCCATAGTGTGATATTTGTTACGGCAATGATATCCCGCATGTGTTATAGTGTCCATATGGATTTTCAGACTGCAGGAAAAGGAGCGGATGCCAAATGACAAACGGAAAGTGGGCTGTTTTGTATTCCACGGTCACCGGGAACACGCAGATGGTTGCCGAGCGGATTGCGCAGGCGGCGGGTGAGGCCGATATTTTCCCCGTTGCTGATCTGCCGGAGGATTTGTCCTCCTATGAGGTGGTAGCGATTGGGTATTGGCTGCGTCTGGGCGGGCCGGATCCCAAAACCATGTCGTTTCTGCCAAAGGTGCATGATGCCAAAGTGGTGCTGTTCCAGACACACGGGGCAGATCCTGGCAGTGAACATGCCGTGACGGCGTTTGCCCGCGCAGCATATCTCCTGGGGGAGCATTGCGAGGTTTTGGGAACCTTCGGCTGTCAGGGGAAAGTCAATCCTGCATTGATTGAAAAGCGCAAGCATTCCGACCCGGACGATCCCCATGTTGGGGAAAAAGCGCGGCAGCGGTGGGAAAGGGCTGCTTCCCATCCGGATGAAGCGGATCTGGATGCGGCTGCAGAATTCGTAGCACAGATGAAGCGTAAACTTGCCTTGCGGCAGAAGTATTTGGAAAAAAGGAACTGCCTTTGAATAGGAAAGTGCCGAGAACTCATGGGCTCTCGGCACTTTCCTTGTTTTCACTTCGGGTTGTACTCTATGATCTTGATCTCGGGGTGTTCGTTGAGGTTGACCAGGTCATCCGCAGAGAGGCTGATGACGGGGCGTGCGGCAAAATCATTGGGGAAGGAGGCAATCAAGCCGCTGAGGCCATTGCTCAGTGTTACCCGGGAGCCGAGGAAGGCGTCCTTGATATGGGTGAGCACGGGGATGCAAACGATGGGATCGAGGCTTGTGTAGAGGTGTTCTGTGATATAGGTAATGGCATCAAAGGGAGTCTGCTTCACGTAGCCTTCCCGCTCTGTCGTGATGTTGTCGTAGATATCGGCGATGGCAACGATGCTGGCATAGGGGTTGATTTCCCTGCCTTTGGAGCCGAAAGGGAATCCCGACCCGTCCATGCGCTCGTGGTGTTGCATGGCAGCGAGCTTTACGCCGTCGGAGATGCCCGGAAGGTTGTTGAGGATATGCTGGCCGTCCACCGTGTGCTTGATGTAGGTCTCGTAGTCCACCCCCTGGAGCATGTCCGGGTTCTTGTCGAGGATGCGCTGTGGGAGCTTCGTCTTGCCGATGTCGTGGAGGAAGCCTGCCAGCATGATATCGCGGCGCTTTGCATGATTGAAGTGCATCCATTTTGCAATGACCCCTGCCAGGATGGATACCCGGAGGGAATGCTGGTAGACATCGCTGGCCAGGTGGTTGAGCTCGAAGAGATAGTCGATGACGCCGCTGTTGCGGGAAAGGGGCGCGATGGAAGTGGTGACGATGTTCTTGGCGCTTTCTACATGTTCCGGTTTTCCATCGCCCACCTTGTCGAAGATTTCCTGTGCATCCCCCACGACGGAGGTGTAGTCCTTCACAAAGGCATTGCTGCGGTTGAACACAGCGGAGGCTGTCTGATAATTGCTGCTGAGCTCGTATTCATCCTTTACATAAACGACCGGGATGTTTAAAAAAGTCAGGCGCGTGATATGGGCCTTGGTAAGCGAAGTATCTTCGGATATCACCACAACCATGTCATCGTTGACCAACGAGCGCGCCAGCACCATGCCGGGTTTTAGGTCCTCTACAGAAACAGCTCTCAAGGCAAACACTCCTATCTGGGGACTGCCCGTGCAATTCAGGGCAATCTTATGCGAATTCTACTTCTGTGTACAGTATTCGCTATTGGATGCGAAATTCCTACCTGTCAAAGGAAAAAATTAGGGAATCATTCTTTTTGCAGCTCGCGGTACTCCTTTGGCGTCATATGGAACATTTCCCGGAAGGCGCGGGAAAAGGTGGAGTAGTCATGGAATCCGCAATCGTAACAGATCCGGGTGACGGGAGTTTCCCCCGAAAGGAGGCTGCGGGCATGGAGGAGGCGCTTGCTCGTGATGTACTGATGTATGCTGTAGCCGGTTTCCGCCTTGAAGCGCCGCATCATGTAATGCTTGCTCATGTAGGATTTGGCTGCCAGGGCATCAATGGAAAGATCTTCGAAGAGGTGTTCATTGATGAACTGCAGGAGCCCCTGTATCTTCGGATTGTAGTCGGCCTCATGGAATTCCTCGATTTCATGGTCCAGCAGGGCACGGTTCAGGAGAATCATGAACTCGATGAAGAGGAGCTCCGTGTAAAGCCCGTTGGCGAATCCCTGGCTGCGGGCATTCCGCTCCAGTTTTTCCATATGGTAGAGCAGGTCGTGATTCCTTCCGGGCATCACGTGCATGACACTGGAGCCTGCCTGTGCCAGCCGGAAGCAGGCGGAAAGGCTCTCGTCCCCACGGGAATATCTTTGCAGGAATTCCGGTGCCATGTAGATGACAATGCGCTCATAGGGAACCGTGCCGGAGAGGATGGGGCGATGGATTTCCCCTGCGCTCACGAAGATGATGTCCCGGGGCTTCAGGGGGTAGGACTTTCCCTCGATGATGTAGTCCCCTTTCCCCTGCATGAACAGGATGATCTTGTGGAAATCATGGTAGTGGAAAGGGATTTCCTTCATGACGGCATCCTTCAGCCGGAACACGCGGAAATCCTGCAGCAGATAGCCCTTCTTTTCATATTCTTCCATGCAACGATACCTCTTCCTCTGCCAGTCTTTGCTTTGAACATTGTAGCAATCAGGGACAGGCAGCGTCAACAGGTTTGGCAAAATTGGAAGGACGTGTTATGATATGGGCAGGGTTGCGTGTGTATCATGAGGTGGATAGTTTGGAAGATGTAGTGGAAAACAGGATCAGGAAAGGCTCAAGGGAATACCGGCGGGCAATTCTCGCCTTGTTTTTTGGGAGCTTGACGGCTTTTGGCACGGAGTACTGTGTCCAGCCCATCATACCGATGTTCAGCGACACCTTTGGGCTGCAACCGGCAATGGCGAGCCTTGCGGTTTCTTTCGGCATCGGCGGGATGGCTGCGGCAATGCTGCTCATTGCGAGTTTTGCGAAACGGCTGCCCAGGAAGCAGGTCATGTCCCTTGCCTTGCTCCTGTCGGCGGGAATGGCCATCCTTATGGCGGTCAGCCAGAGCTTCGAACTCATTTTGGCCCTGCGTCTCTGCCAGGGCATTGTTCTTGCAGGGTTTCCTGCCATGGCCATTGCCTATGTCAACGAGGAATTTGACAGTTCCATTATCGGCTTTGTGATTGGCATATATGTCAGCGGCAATTCCATTGGGGGATTGCTGGGTCGTCTTTTGTTGAGCTTTCTCACGGATATCTTTTCCTGGCGGATGGCTTTGGGGATTCTGGGAGGGATCTATGCCGCCATAGGCATCATTTTCTTTCTGGTCTTGCCGAAGGCAAAGCATCGTGTAGACCGAAAGGCGAGGATCAGCGGCTGGAGAGAGTTTCATGGTCTCCTGGGGAATCACCGTCTGCTTGCTGTCTATGGGATTGCCCTTTGCATCATGGGAGCCTTTGTCTGCACCTACAATTTCATCAGCTATGTGCTGTTGGCGGAGCCCTATGGATTGAGCCAGACAGCGGTAGGGCTCGTTTACCTGCTCTATCTGGTGGGAACTCTGTCCTCGACGATCATGGGGCGGCTGTCGGACCGCATCGGAAATGGGAAGGTCGTGGTGATCTCCATTCTCTGTATGCTGGCCGGAATCCTGGTTTCCCTTGGCATGCCGCTTTTCCTTAAGATTGCTGGAATCGGCATATTTACCTATGGATTCTTTGGTGCCCATTCTGCTGCCTGCAGCTGGGCAGGAAAGCTGGATGCGGGGGATAAGGCGAGAATTGCGTCCCTTTATATGTTCTTCTATTATATCGGCGGCAGCTTCATCGGCTCCTTTGGGGGCAATTTCCTCACGGCCTTTGGATGGGCAGGCATCGTGGGTTTCCTGGGCATGATCCTTCTGTTGACTTTGTTTGCTGGCATCATGCTTTTGAGGTCCCTGAAGAAATCCTAAGAAATTATTATACAGGTATACAGTAACAGGCGGGAATCATGTGAAGACAGATATTTGGAAGAAGAGCCTGCTGCGCAGCTTTGGCAGGGTGCAGCAGGCCGTGGAACGCAATATTGGGATGATTTTTGGATTGTTTTTCCTGAATTATTTTACGATCCTTTGGACGAACATCCACATGTATCGGATGGACCAGCTGGCGGTGGTTCTCATTGATGGCGTGTTCCTGCTTGTGGGAACCGGCATGTATGTGGTGCTTTTGGATTTGGTTCCCGTCAATGCCTTGCGGCGGTTCCTTTTTGCCGCATCTTTTTTCATCAGTGGCGTGCTGGGCGGTCTGGAACTCTTTTCCATCTGCAATTATCAGGCATTGGTGGGAGCTGGCATCGTTACGGCAGTGCTGCAGACGAATCCCGCGGAGGCAGGGGAATTTCTTGGAAGGTACGTGGGATGGAAGGGCGCCCTG
>JAFSWY010000192.1 GCA_017444295.1 Selenomonadaceae bacterium
CGGCCTCCGCTGCCAATCTTGGGAATATTGTTGGCATTGGCATCGGTGTTGCACAGGCAGCACAGCAAAAAGAACAGTTGATGAAGTATTATAGGTACCTCAATACGGATGAAGAAGGGCGCGAAATGCTCTTCCAGAAATTTCGGAATGAGTATGGGGTCAATGATGATTATGAGCTGTGCCAGAAATTCGATACGATCATGGCAAATCTGTCCGCTGCTGTGGCGGAGGTTGACCCGAGCATCAAGGAGCGTCCCTACAAGTATTTCATCAGCCAGGATAACAGCATCAATGCGGCATGCAGCATGGGGCATGTGATGATGGTGAATACCGGCACATTTCATTATATGAACGATGACGAGGTCGCTGCCATTGTTGGACATGAGATGGGACATGGGCAAAAAGACCATATGATCAAGAGCCTTTCCTCGAACATGGACAAGACGTTGCTGGCAAGTATTGCGGTAGCCGCCACGGGTGGAACTGCTTTGGGGAATGTTCTTGGCAGCATTACCTTGAACCAGTCCATTGTCCATGAGGACAAGCGCAAGGAATGGGAAGCTGATGGCCTTGCCTTTGACTACATCGTGCATACGAATTACAATCCCGGTGCCTGCGCTGCTGTCATGCAAAAACTCATCGACCTCATGGGATCCCAGAAGCAGAATTTCGGCGAGATGCTGCTCAATCCGTCGGACCATCCCAACAGCGAGGCACGGCGGGACAAGTATGCCGAGAAGCTTTCTGAATACAGCGGCAAGCATGTTACTGCCAAGAATGGAAAGGTCATGGTGAATGGCAAGGACTTCGTTTCCCCGGCTCCTGCCGGTGGCATGAGTGCCATGGAGCGTTCCTATTTTGTTTTCGGGAACCTTGCTGCTGCCTACAATCATGGGCATAATACTGGGGATGCCCATGTGGAGAATGGAACCGTCATGCTAGGGCTGCAGCCCATCCTCACCCCGGTGGAGGGCGATGAGTCTGCTGAGGTTCTGGCGGCAAGGCTGAACAGCATCAAGTGATAAGTGGATAAGGAGATGTATTTTGGGGCCGGCAATCTTCTGCCGGCCTTATTTGTGTTTCACGTGAAACAATATGTATATTTTGCCTTTGGCAAAATCTGAACTATGCGTTATGACGAAACATGGCTTTGTCGAAACGTCAATATGTGTATTTTGCCTTTGGCAAAATTTGAACTATGCGTTATAATAGGAAGGTGTTTGAAATGGACGTTGATTTGGAAAAGAGATGGTGATATTTGGCTAGGACGATAGCGATTGCAAACCAGAAGGGCGGCGTGGGCAAGACCACGACGGCGGTGAACCTCTGTGCCTGTCTTGCGGCTTTGAAGAAAAGGGTGCTTCTGGTGGACTGCGACCCCCAGGGGAACGCCACCAGCGGCTTCGGCATCAACAAGTCGGAGCTGGAGGCGACGGTATATGATGTGCTGATCAACAACAAGGACATCCATGAGGCAATCCGGACGACGGAATACAAGGTGGACCTCCTTCCCTCGAACATCGAGCTGGCGGGTGCGGAGATCGAGCTTGTGGCGGCGATTTCCAGGGAGACCCGGCTGAAGAAGGCATTGTCCCCGGTGCAGGAGGAATATGATTTCATCTTTATTGACTGCCCTCCTTCCCTGGGACTTTTGACCCTCAATTCCTTGGCGGCGGCGGATTCTGTTCTCATGCCCATCCAGTGCGAGTTCTACGCCCTGGAGGGCGTGTCCCAGCTCATGAACACAATCCAGCTGATCCAGAACAACCTCAACCCTGATCTGAAGATTGAGGGCGTGCTGATGACGATGTACGATGCCCGTACCAATCTTTCCATGCAGGTCGTCCATGAAGTTCGGAAGAATTTTGGCGATGCGGTCTACAAATCCATGATTCCGCGAAATGTGCGGCTTTCCGAGGCGCCTTCCTATGGGGAGCCCATCATCGTTTACGATGGCAAGTCCAAGGGGGCGGAGGAATACATGAATCTTGCGAAGGAGGTAATCAGGCGTGGCTAGCAAGGTACATGGCGGCTTGGGAAAGGGGCTTGGCGCATTGCTCCAGAGTACGCCGGTGGCTTCTGTTCCTCCGGGAGAGAAGGTTCAGGAAATCAAGGTATCCGACATTCGGGCGAATCGTTACCAGCCCCGTCAGGATTTCGATGAGGGTGCCCTGGAGGAACTCAAGGAGTCCATCAAGAGCTATGGCGTGCTGCAGCCCGTCCTGGTGCGCAAATTGCCGGACGGGGGTTATGAACTGGTGGCGGGAGAGCGCCGGTTGCGGGCGGCAAAACTGGCAGGAGTGGAGGAAATCCCGGCTCTGGTGAAGGAATACAATGACGCGGAAATCAGTGAGATCGCCTTGATCGAGAACATCCAGAGGGAGGATCTCAACGTCATTGAGGAAGCCCATGCCTATGACCGCCTGATGAAGGAGTTCCAGCTGACACAGGAGGCCATGGCGGGCAAATTGGGGCGCAGCCGTTCCCATATTGCCAATACGCTTCGCCTGCTGAAGCTTGCACCGAAGGTTCAGGACTATGTTTCCAATGGAACCCTTTCCATGGGGCAGGCACGCCCTCTCCTGGCCCTTGAGGACGAGGCGCTTCAATGCTCAACGGCAGACACGATACAGGAACAGGACCTTTCGGCGCGCCAGGCGGAAGCCCTGGTGAAACGGATGCAGGCGGGGGAGGACGCTGCCCCGAAGAAAACCTCATCGGTTGCAAAGGAGCAGGCGGTCTATGTGCGGGATGCGGAGGAGAAACTTCGGCAGCTATTGGGAACCCAGGTGAAGATCCTCAGCGGCAAGAAGAAGAACCGCATAGAGATCGAGTTCTACTCCGAGGAGGATCTGGAGCGCATTCTTCAAAGCATGACGCAGACGCAGGATGACAGCGCGAAACAGGAAAAGATTGAGGCCTTGAGGAAGGTCTCCCTGGCACAGAATTTCACAGTGTAAGAACCTGTTTAGTATCTAAGCCGTAGTGAGGCTGGCGAGGGATTTTTTCGTCTGACAAGGAAGCAAAAATGCAGTCGTAGCAGAGCTACGTCAAGTTTTTGCTGACACAGGCAGGCGGAAAAAGACCCGTCAGACCTGCTATGGCGTGGTACTAAACAGGTTCTAGTATAGCATATCAACACGCCCGGAAAGGGCCAAAAAGGGGGAGGCCAGAGATTTCATGGATATACAAGCACTTAACAACATGATGATGAACCATCTTTTCTACATTGTGGCAGGTTTGTCTGTTCTGGTGGTCATCTTGCTGATCATCTTGGGAAATTTTTATTACAACCTGTCCTATCTCAAAAAGAGATATCGCAAGATGATGGCAGGTGCCGATGGCGCAAACCTGGAGCGGATGCTCATCGGCCACATTGATGAGACGAAGACCGTCGTGGAGGAGAACAGGCGCATTGACGAGGAGAACCGGCGGATCGGGGCATTGCTCCAGAAGGCGATTACCCGCGTGGGTGTTGTAAGGTTCAGTGCCTTTGAGGGCATGGGGAGCGATTTGAGCTATGCGGTTGCTCTGCTGGATTCCGATAACAATGGAGTAGTCCTTTCCAGCATTTTTGGCAGGGATGATTCCCGCAGCTATGTAAAGCCCATTGAGGCAGGGACATCCAAATACAAGCTGACCCAGGAAGAGGAGCAGGCATTGAAGGATGCCGTGCGGAAGGGGTAAATGGCAATGTCAGGAAAGAAAGAATATACCATCAAGTTCATACCCAGTGGAAACGGGACGGTGCACAGCGTCCGCCTGCCTGCCCGCCTCTTGCAGTATGGACTGGCATCCATGGCAATCGGGGCGCTGCTTTTTGTGGGAGCCTTCAGCTATGCGGTATACAGTACCTTCATCTCACGGAACAATGCCACGGAAATCGGGGAGCTTCGGCAGGTGAACAGCATCCAGCAGGAACAGCTCCTGCAGCTTGCCCGAAAGGCAAATTCCCTGCAGGACCAGATAGAGCAGCTTGCCCAGATGGAGAATGAGCTCAGGCGGCTTTCGGGAATTGCCCCCAGCGAGGAGACGCCTTCTGTCACGGTGGAGGGCGACGGTGAGCATACGGGGCAGGGGGGACCCTATATCCAGCCCGATGTGCGGAATGTGGGGCTTGCCCTGGACCAGGTGGAAAAGGAACTGGAAAAGCGCAAGGCGAGCCTGACGCAACTTCGGAATCAGCTCAAGGAGCGGCAGGCACAGGTTGGGCCTTTTGGCTTCTCTGGAATCCTGATCCCCGGTGTGAGTGCGACGACGCCCTCCATCTGGCCGACGGATGGTGTGGTGAGCTCCCCCTATGGACTTCGCTGGAACGGATCGGATTTCCATCCGGGCATGGATATTGCCAATGATATGGGGACACCCATCGTGGCGACGGCAGATGGTGTTGTGGTTGAGGCCGGCTGGAATTCCGGCGGCTATGGCAATATGGTGGATATTGACCACGGGAATGGCATCATGACCCGGTATGCCCATGCATCCCAGGTTGTGGTCACTGCGGGGCAGCATGTGCGCTGCGGCCAGCTCATCGCCTATATGGGCAGCACGGGATTCAGCACAGGCCCCCATGTCCACTACGAAGTCCGCATCAATGGGCAGGCTGTGAACCCGGTCAGTTATCTGCATTGAGTGCTGAAGTCTCTGCATATACCGTGGAGGAGCTGTAACAAGATATAAATTTTACTGATCGCGAGTATGGATGAAGGATGAGAGATCCATGGAGAAACCGAAACACAGCATTCAGCGTCTTTTTTTGAGAAATGTTCTTATACTTCTTGGCGTGCTGCTGTTATCCCAGGCAGTGATTGCTGCTTTCCAGATCAAGGGAAGCATGGAAGAGCAGGTGGAGGAAAATCTTGAATCCCGCGCGAATGCCATCGCGGGGGAAATCAACCAACGGCTTTTGACCTTCCGGCTCAAGGCGGAGGGGTTTGCCCTTGCGGCGACAAGCCTTCCCGTTTACGAGGAAGACCCGCTCTACCGCATACTGAACACCCACATTGAATCGGATCCCATGATCGTGGGGGGCGGATTCTGGTTCGCTCCCTATGTCTACGATTCTCAGCGGCGGTTTGTCTGCGGTTATTCCGAGAAGGACGGGAATGGCGGCATCCGCATCCCGGAGGGTTATGTGGACGGAAACTATGATTACACGGAGATGGGATGGTACCACAGCGGGGAATGGCATGTCGAAAAGGCTTCATGGACCGGGCCTTACCGCGATGAGGTGACGGGCGTGCCCATGCTGACGGCAACCTGCGGTCTTTGGAAGGATAAGCGTTTTGACGGCTGCGTTACCCTGGATGTTGGCATGAGTGAGCTGGAAGAGTATATCCAGGGTGTCCGTGTCGGCCAGACCGGCCATGCTTTTTTCGTCCGCCAGGACGGCATGGCCATCGGTATGATGGACAAGGGCAGGGAACTGAACATTCTTGAGGATGATTACGTTGCTTTGGAGGAAGTGAGGAAGAAGATCGTCGATGCCCGGGAGATGACGCTCTTTGAGACGGAGGTCCATGGGAAGGACTGCTATATCATTGCAGCACCCCTGACCATTGATACACTCAAGCTTGTCCTCATCGCACCGAAGTCCGACTATAGGGGTGTGATCTGGCGATATGCGATCCTTACCCTGGTCATGGTGTTCGCCGTTGTCGTGGCCATTATCCTGGCCGTGCGCATCATGTTCCAGAGGCGGATCTATCGGCCGATTCGTGACCTTGTGGCGGCATCAGAGACCATTGCCCAGGGTGGGGAGGCGGAACTGAAAACCGACAATCAGGATGAGATCGGCTATCTGGCGCGTTCCTTCCAGAACATGTCACAAAAACTGCGTGACCGCAATGCCTTGCTTCGGAAGCAGTACCTGCTTCTGGCGGACAAGCACCGGGCCTTGGAGGAAGCACTGGCGAATGTGGAGACCATGCGGGTTTCCCGTGACAGCTACAAGATGGAGTCGGAGACGGACAAGCTCACTGGGCTCCTGAACAAGGCTGCGACCTGCAAACTGATCGATGCGACCCTTGCCACTCTTGCGCAGGACAAGATTGCTGCACTCTATATCCTCGATCTCGACCATTTCAAGGAGGCAAACGACACCTATGGCCATCAGTACGGGGACTTGATTCTTCAGGGCTTTGCGGCGGTGCTCAGGAACTCCTTCCGTCCCACGGATATCATCGGGCGCTTCGGCGGCGATGAGTTCGTGGTCCTGATTTCGGGGCTTCCCGACAGGAAGATTGCCGAGCAGAAGGCAAAACAGCTTTTGCAGGCTGCACGGGAGCTTGAGGCAGACGGGCGAAAGGCCGGCATCACATCCAGCATCGGCATTTCTCTTGCCCCCCTTCAGGGAAGCAGCTACGAGGAACTTTTTGCCGCAGCGGACCGGTGCCTCTACAAGGTAAAGAACCAGGGACGTGACGGCTACTGTATTGGGACAGATGAGCAGGTACATCATGATCTTTGACAAAAAAAGTCTCCCCTCTATGGGAAGACTTTTTTGTATTCATTCCTCGCTGCTCAGCAGCCGGAACATTAGCTGCTCGTACTTCTGACGTTTGACGCCGGAGCTGTGGTCGATGGCCCATTGCAGGATCTTCAGGTTCTTTTCCCAGTTCATGGAGTTGCGCGAGAGCGTCCAGGTGCCGTTCAGGAAGTTGTCGGCGGCCTGCAGGCGGGTCTTGTTCAGGAGCTTTTGCACGGTGGTAGGGCTCATGTTGTGCTCCTTGGCAATCGCCTTGATGGACTGGCCTTCATAGATGTGCTGGATGAGGATGTCCGCGCCTTCCTGGGCGATGCTGTACTTCGGCGGGCGCCCCGTGGACTCTTTGCGCACCTTTGCGGGCGGGGCAATGAGGGACCGCATGGTCTCTGAGGCAATCTCGTCCAGTATGATGGCATGGTACTTTTCCGGCACAGTTCCGTCCGGGCTGGCGGGGATGTCCTCGATGAGCCCCCAGGAGCCGCTGCCCAGGATGAGGACAACAAGACGCTCATCCCCCGGTGTTGCCGACAGGATTTCTGTGGAGAGGAGATAGGCGGAGCCTTCCGCGATGGAGAGCATATCCGCCAGTTTGGGACGGGTTTCGGCATTGATGTCGCCCATGTGCAGCAGGAATTGGTCACGAACTTCCATATTCAGTACATCCTTTCCTAAGAAATATGGAGAAAATATTTATTGATATAGCAATTATATCGCGATTTTCCTTGGATGGAAAGAAAGTTTTTGAAATAATTATTATAATACCTAATTTATATATTGTTGGCACATTCCCTTTCTGTTTTTAATCAAAATCAAAGGTGCCTCTAATGATTTTTAAAAGTTGACTTAGTAAACTAATGGCGTGCAGGAGGGATGAGAAGGGAAATCCTGCCTGCCGGGAGATGTTACACTA
>JAFSWY010000193.1 GCA_017444295.1 Selenomonadaceae bacterium
AGAGCATGATGTCCGGCTTCATCGCCAATGCCCTCGCAATGGCCACACGCTGCTGCTGCCCGCCGGAAAGCTGGGAGGGATAGTAGTCGGCACGGTCTGACAGGCCTACCTTCTCCAGAAGTTCCTCTGCCAGGGGCTGGATTTCCTTCCGCTTCATTCCCTTCACCTGCATCGGGGCCTCCAGAAGATTTTCCATCACCGTCATGTGGGGGAAGAGGTTGAACTGCTGGAACACCATCCCCGTGCAGCCCAAAATTCGGCGTGCCTTATCTCCCGTTGCATACACTCCCTTGTCCGCAAGGAACTCCCCCTCAATGGAAATGGAGCCATCGTCGATGGTCTCCAGCATGTTGACGCACCGAAGCAGCGTACTCTTGCCGGAACCGGATGGCCCGATGATGGCAAGGAGCTCCCCCTTCTTCACCTCGATGTCGATGCCCTTCAGAACCTCGTTGCCCGAAAAGGACTTTCGGATGTCCGTCATGCGCAGCATAACATTGGAATCAGGTCTCGTATTTCCCATAATGAGCCTCCAGTTTCTTGAACAGCCAGGTCAGGATGAACGTCATGGCAAGGTAGAACACCGCCGCCACCACGAAGGGCGTCATGTCGAACTCCCTCTGGACGATGGTTCGCGCCACACGCAGAAGATCGTTCATGGCCAGGATATAGATCAGGGACGTGTCCTTCACGAGATTGATGGTCTCATTGCTGACCGGCGGCAGCACAATGCGGATGACCTGCGGCAGAATGATGCGCCGCATGGTGGTGGGATAGGTCATGCCCAAGGTCTTTGCAGCCTCATACTGTCCCCTCGGTATGGACTGGATGCCCGCCCGAAAGATTTCCGCGAAATAGGCCGCATAGTTGAGGGTGAACGCCAGAAGCGCCGCCGCGATATCCGGAAGCATCACGCCGATCATCGGCAGGGCGAAATAGACGAAAAGGAGCTGGAGCATGAGCGGCGTACCGCGCATGAGCCAGATATAGAATTCCATGAGCAGGCTGAGCGGCCTGAACTTCGAAAGGCGCGCCAGCGATGCCAGGAGGCCAATGGGAAGCGCCAGAAGCAGCGTGATGAAGAAAATCTCCAGTGTCACCTGCGTCCCTTCCAGCATCAGGACAACCGTATGAAGCAAATTTTCCATAAACCGAACCCCTTATGCGATTTTACTGTGTTAAAGAAGTAATACATTATATTGTACACGAAAGAAAGGAAAAAGGCAAAAAGAAACGGCAGATTCTCCGCAAAAAGAATCTGCCGCCAAAAGAAAACCCTTACTTCTTCGTGATATCCTTGCCGAACCAGGTCTCGGAAATCTTCGCCATGGTGCCATCCTTCTTCATCTCATTGAGGACCTTCTGCACCTCGTCCTTGAGAGCCGTGTCATCCTTGCGGAAACCGATGCCGAAGGTGCTCACAGGGCCGACCGCCACATCGACGGCTTCCAGCGTATCCGGATGCTTGCTCATGTAGTAACGGCCCGTGATCTCATCCGCCACGATGGCATCGAGGCGGCCATTCTCCAGGTCCATGAAAGCCGCAATGTAATCGGAATACTTCTTGTAGTCCTTGAGGCTTCCCTTAAGCTCTGCATTGCCGTCGATATATTCCTCCGCCGTGCCGCCGCTCTGGGTCCCGACCACCTTGCCCGCAAGGCTCTTCTCGTCCTTGATGTCCGTCGTGCCCTTCTTCACGAAGACGATCTGGCGGTTATCCATGTATGGATCCGAGAACAGCATGTTCTCCTTGCGCTTCTCCGTGATATCGAGACCGTTCCAGAGGACATCCACGCGTCCGCTCTTAAGCTCGGCCTCCTTGCTGGCCCAGTCGATGGGCTTGAACTCCACCGGACGGCCAAGGCGTTTCGCAGCTTCCTTCGCAAGATCTACATCGAAGCCCACGATCTCGTTCTTCTCATCGCGGAAGCCCATGGGCGGATAATTGTCATCCAGCCCCACCACAATCGCCTTGCCCCCCGAGGACGAGGGCGAAGCAGGGGCCTTCTTCCCCGCATCACCGCCGCAACCGGTGAACAATGCAGCCGTCATCACAGCCGCCAATCCCATAGCAACAATCTTTTTCAAATTCATTTCCACATCTCCTCCATCAATTGTTATGATTTTATTATAACGCTGATTGGAAGGTTTTGCCAATAGCAAAACCTTCCAATCGGCATTTACAAACTTGTCCTGTCATAACGCGATTGCTCCCCGCCCTTTACTCATACCTCAACGCCTCGATCGGATCGAGCTTGGCCGCCTTTCGCGCCGGATAGATGCCGAAGAACAGGCCGATGCCGACGGAGAAGACGAAGGACACGAGAATTGGCAGCACCGTGATGACCGTGTTGAAACCGCCGAATTGCGCGATGGCCTTGGAAATGGCGCAGCCGAGGCCAATGCCGATGAGGCCGCCGATGACACCGATGACCACGGACTCTATGAGAAACTGCGTCATGATATTGAAGAAGGTCGCACCAAGAGCCTTCCGTATGCCGATCTCCCGTGTGCGCTCCGTCACGGACACCATCATGATGTTCATGATGCCGATGCCGCCGACGACAAGGGAGATTCCCGCAATACTGCCAAGGAGGATGGTAATCATCGTCGTGGTCTGGGTCATGGTTTCCATGATGCTGGTGAGATTGCGGACGTTGAAGTCATCCTCCTTGCCCGTCGTGATGTGATGGCGCTGTCGAAGCAAGGTCTCAATCTCCTCCTGCACCTGGTCCATCTTCGTGGAGTCGCTGACCTGCACGTTGATGGACTGCACATAGGTGATGCCCTGCATCCTCTCCTGTGCCGTGGTCAAAGGAATGTAGACCACATCGTCCTGGTCCTGCCCCATGGAGGACTGCCCCTTGCTCTGGAGCACGCCGATGACCTTGAAGGGCTGGTTGTTGACGCGGATGTTCTTCCCCACGGGATTCTCCGTGCCGAAGAGGTTTCCCACCACCGTACTGCCGAGCACCGCCACGCGCTGCCTCTTGTCCAGGTCGTTCTTCGAGACAAAGGAACCCGTGGACACCTCCAGGGAACGGATTGCCATGAATTCCGGCGTCACGCCGTACACCGTGGACTTCCAGTTCTGGTTGCCGTTGACCACCTGGTAGGACGAGGACACCGTGGGGGAAACATAGTCGATGTTCTTGATCTTGTTCTTGACGGCAACCGCATCATCGTATTTCAGCGTCGTCATGGAGCCGGCCGCGCCACGGGGGCCGCCGCGGTTCGACGAGCCGGGGGATATGATGAGCATATTGCTCCCAAGGCTCGCAATGGAGGTCTGCACATTGCTCCGCACGCCCATGCCCACGGAGACCATGGCGATGACCGCCCCCACGCCGATGATGATGCCAAGCATGGTGAGAAGGGAGCGGAGCTTGTTCGCCATGAGGGCCGTGATTGCCATCTGAAAGCTCTCGCTAAACAACATCCATGACCACCCCTTTCCCTTCGTCCCTGGTAATCACGCCATCCCGCACGAGAAGCTGGCGGCTGGCGCAGGCGGCGATTTCCGGCTCATGGGTAACGAGGATGATGGTGCGGCCCTTCTCGTGCAGCCCCTCGAAAATCTCCATGATTTCCTTGGTGGACTTCGTGTCGAGATTTCCCGTCGGCTCATCCGCCATGATGATATGGGGATCGTTCACCAGTGCGCGGGCGATTGCCACACGCTGCCTCTGCCCGCCGGAGAGCTCGTTTGGCTGGTGGTCCGCACGGTCCCCGAGCCCCACGGCATCCAGGAAAAATTTCGCCCTCTCCGTGCGCTCCTTCCGCCCCACCCCGGCATAGACCAAGGGCAGTGCCACATTGTCAAGGGCGCTGATGCGGGAGAGCAAGTTGAAATTCTGGAACACGAACCCAATTTTCTTGTTGCGCGTGACGGCCAGCTCATCATCGGAAAGATGCGCCACCTCTTGCCCGTCCAACTGGTAGGAGCCTATCGTGGGGCGGTCAAGGCAGCCCAGAATGTTCATCAGCGTGGACTTCCCGGAGCCGGAGGGCCCCAGGAGCGCCGCAAACTCCCCGGCATGGATGTCAAGGGTGATGCCGTTGAGCGCGGCCACCTCCTGGTCGCCGACCTGGTAGAGCTTCTTGATGCCCTGCAGCCGTATTGTCAAATGTTTTTCCTTCGTTGCCATTAGCGAATCCCCGCCTTCCTCATTACATGGGCGGCGGACCGCCCCTGTCGTTTTTTGAGCCACCCGAGGAAGATGAGGAAGAGGTTTTCTTCGCCGTGTAGCTGGAGGAAATCACAGCCCCTTCCTCCAGGCCGGAGAGAATCTCCACGTACTCATCATCATAGAGTCCCGTTTCCACATAGCGGTTCTCCTGCGTCCCGTCGGGATGCACCAGAACCACATAGGAACCGTTGCTGTCCGTCTTCAAGGTGGAAAGAGGCACAGAGAGCACATTGCTGCGGGAGGCGGTCGTGATGTCCACCCGCGCCGTCATGGCGGGGAGAAGCTGGTTCTCCGGATCTTCCACATCCAGCGTGACATAGTAGTAGATGACGCTGGCGGAGGAAGTGGAGCTGGAACTGGAGCTGGAGGAACTGCTCTTGATGTTCCATGTGTTTCCCGTGTCCGTCTGGGATATTTTCGATACCTTTGCATGGAAGGTCTTTCCCGTAAAGGAGTCCACCGTGAAGGTTGCATCCTGCCCCACCTTCACGCTGCCGATATCCGTCTCGTCCACCTTGGCAAGAATCTGCTTGGAGGAAAGATCCGCGATGCGCATGATGACCGTGGGGCTGTTGTTCCCCTGCACCGCCATGGTTCCCACCGTCTGTGGCTCCCCCACCACAATGCCGTCCATCGGGGCCGTGATGATGGTGTTGTTCACATCGGACTGTGCCGACACCAGATTGGACTGGGCCGTGTCGTAGTTGAACTGGGCATCCTCCATCTCCTCCTGGGACTTCGCCCCAATGGAATACAAATAGGAAATGCGGTTGTATTTCGACCTGGTGTTCGTGACCTCATACTGCGCCTTGTTCATCTTCGCCTCGTAATCCGTCCCGTCCAGGGTCGCCACAATCTGCCCCGCCTTGACCTCGTCGTTCTCCTTCACCAGAACCGAGGTGATGCGGGCCGTGATTTTGGGGCTGACCTCCACGGAATCCACCGGCGTAATGGTGCCCGTCGCGGACACCGTGGACTTCATGTCGCGCCGTTCCGCCTGAACGGTCTCCACGGCTGTTGCCTGCTTTGCCTCCTGTTGCTGCGTGTAATATTGATAGCCTCCGTAGGCCGCCCCGGCAATAACCAGAGCGGCAACGAGAGCCTTTATCTTCCAATCGATTTTCATTTCCCTGCCTCGCTTCCCGACATCTCATTGGCCACCGTTTCCGAGGACACAGGCTCCGTTCTCCTCACAACCTTTTCCTCATGGGGAACCATCGCCTCCGCGATGTCCATGGTCATGTTCCTCGCGGACAGTTGCTCCTCATCATTGAGCCCGATGCCCATGGCCGTCTCCACCTCTGCCTTGTAGCGCACATAGTCGTACTGGGCACTGATGTAGTTGAGCTCTGCCGTGGAAAGAGCCTCCTGGGCATCGATGACATCCAGCATGATGCCCTCGCCCGCCCTGTACTTCTCCGAGGCGATGTAATAGTCCTCCTCTGCCTGCTTCACGGCATCCGATGTGGAAACGAACCGCTTCTCCGCCTCCCGCATGTTGTAGTAGGCCTCCCGCAGTTCCAAATCAACGGCTTCCTCGTCCTTCTCCATGTTCAGCTTCGCGATGTCGAGATCCGTCTTTGCCGCATCCACCTGGGCCTTTGTCACGCCGCTGTCAAAGAGGTTCCACTTGGCGGACAGTCCCGCAGACCATCCGGAACTGTTGTCCCTGGAAGGCTCGAACCTGCTCTGCAGGGCATCCACCCCGGCGGAAAGACTCAGGGACGGCAGGTATCCGGCCTTCGCCATCTTGACCGCAAGCTCCTTTTGCTCCAGTGTATACCTGTCCACCATCAAGTCCTTGCGGTTCCGAAAGGCATAGTCGATGCAGTCCGTCATCGCCACGTCGAATTTGGCATAGGAAAAATCATCCGTGAGATTGAGCGGCTCATTGCGGTCCATGTCGATGAGGTCGCGCAGCTTCGCCAGATTCACCTCGTAGGCATTCTGGGAGCGAATCAGTGTCTGCCGCGCATTGGACAGCTCCACCGAGGAGCGCAGCACGTCGATGCGCGCCTTGCTTCCCGCAGAGTAAAGCTGCTGCACATTCGTGTAATGCGCCTGGTACTTGTCCACGGACTCCTGGTTCACCCCCATGGTCTTCTTGGACTCCAAGGCGTTGTAGTATGCCTTGATGACCTCCAGCTTCAAGGTTTCCCTCGCCCTCTGTGTCTGAAGGACGGCGGCGCGCAGACCGATCTCGCTGCTGTCGATGGAGGCCTCGTTTTTCCCGCCCGTATAGACGGGATAGCTCGCGCTAAGCCCCAGGGAATTCGAGGAACTGCGGTCGCTGTCCGAGGACTTGCTGACGCTCAGGCTGTCCGATGCGGAAACAGATACGCCATTGTTGCCCTTCGCCTCGCGGACAGCCGCCTCTGCCTTGTCCTCCGCTTTCTGCGTGATGCGCAGGGATGTATTCTGTTCCAAGGCCATATTGATCGCCTGCTGCAGGGACAGATCGGCGCAGTTCCCCACCAGCGGGCAGCCCATCAGCAGAATGCCCGCCAGGGCAGCCCCTGCCCTGCGCATTTGATAGTTCTTCATAAAAGTTCCCCCCTGATGTGTATCCCACATCATGACTAGATTCAGGATTCCATATTTTTTCATATTATCACGAATGCAGAAAAAGGTAAAGCTGTCAAGTTCACTTGACAGCTTCATCAAGGACAATACCTCTTCGCAGTCGGCGCACCTACAGCAATGCCTTTTTCACCTTTGCCTTGTTCTCGTACATCGCCTCATCTGCCTGCCGAAATACAGCGGCATAGTCCATCCCGGGCTGATAGACACCCATACCGCGTGCCACGGAAACAGGCAGGATATCGCCGTCGGCCTCGAACTGCTCCCCTGCGATGATCTTGTCGAAGGAAGCCAGAAGGCTCTCCCGGAACTCGTAGTCGTGATGTTCCAGGATTGCCACGAACTCATCG
>JAFSWY010000194.1 GCA_017444295.1 Selenomonadaceae bacterium
CTCCTCGATTTCCTGCCGATTGTCCCACCATTCCCTGACGGGCTGAAAATGTTCCGGCTTCATGGGCTTGGTCTTGGAGAAGTGCTTATAGCCCTCCGGCATGTCAAGCCGATAGAACCAGATTCCCTCCGTGGGATGCGTGCGGTCAAAAAAGAGCAGGTTGGTCGTGATGCTCGTATAGGGCGAAAACACGCTTCCCGGCAGACGGATGATGGTATGCAGATCAAATTCGGACAGCAATTTCTTCTTGATGTTGGTCTTGGTGTTGTCCGTGCCGAACAGGAACCCGTCTGGTAGAACAACCGCAGCCCGTCCCCCCTTTTTGAGACGGTACATGATGACGCTCATGAACAGGTCAGCAGTTTCGGAATCCGCAAGGTCATCGGGGAAATGGCTCTGGATGCTTGGCTTTTCGCTGCCGCCATAAGGGGGATTCATGAGAATCTTGTCGAAGCAGTCCTTTTCCGTGTAGTCCAGCACATCCTTCATCAAGCTGTTGTCATGGAGGATATTCGGCTCGTCAATGTCATGAAGCAGTAGATTGGTGATGGCCAGCATATAAGGGAACTGCTTTTTTTCGATGCCATGGATGGAGTTTGCCCACTGTGCACGTTCGGCAGGAGTATGCACCTGCTTTTCCAGTTCTTTCAGCCAACTGACGATGAATCCTCCGGTGCCGCAGGCAAAGTCCGCCATTTTCTCGCCCAGCTTCGGCTCAATGCGTTCTGCCATGAAATCCGTCACGGCGCGGGGGGTGTAGAACTCGCCTGCGCTGCCCGCCGATTGCAGTTCCTTCAGGATGCTTTCGTAGATGTCTCCAAGGGCGTGGATGTTTTCATAGCTCCCAAGGTCAATGGCGTCAATGACATTCACCATCTGCCGCAGGAGCACACCATCCTTCATGTACTGGTTCGCATCCTCAAAAACGCTTTTGACAATGCTCTCTCGGATGGTTGTGCCCTCCGCAAGGGCCAGTTCCTTCAGTTCCTTGAACAGCTTGCCCACGAAATCCAGCAGGTCGTCCCCCGTAAGCCCGTCCCCGGCTTTTTCTTCATGTGCCCAATTCCGCCAACGGTACTTTTCGGGAAGCACGGAGGCATAGGCATCCTCCATTTCCCAATCCTCTTCCTTTGCGTCATAAACCTTGAGAAAGAGCATCCAAACGATCTGTTCAATGCGTTGGGCATCTCCATTGATACCGGGGTCGCTGCGCATAATGTCCCGAAGTTTCTTGACCAATCCGCCTAAATTTCCCATATCTTACCCTGCCTTGTAGATTTCGTTTTCCAGTGCCTTGAGCGCATCCTTGTACTCCTGCTTGCCGCCAAAGCAATTTTTGATGATGCGGCTGGGCTTGCCGTACTTCCGGAACTCCTTCATGGCAAATATGGAGGTTTCCTCGATGGCCTTGATGCCAAGGTTCATATACTGATTCAGGAGCAGTTCCAGAACCTCCTTTGCCGCCCCGCTGAATCGATGCAGGAAATCCCTCTTTTTGACACTCTCCGCTCGTTCGCGCCGCGTCAAGGGCTTCTGGTCGTAGGCTACATGACAGATGAAATCGTAATCGTCCACATCTGCCATGCCCATGTCGCGTTTCAGCTTATCCAAATCAATTCCCTGCTTTGCCAATGCCTCCGCAATCGCCTTCTTTTTCTCCTCGGCGCTCCAAGTATGGATAAACTTGTCCAGTGTGCCGTATTGCCCTTGGACGTTCTCCCTCGTATAATCCACGATGCTCTCCTGCTTCAGGAGCTTTCCGTTCGTATCGTAGATGGACACTGTTTTGGTCGTGGTGAATACCTTGCAACCGTCCTCACGGACAAAGGGAATCGTCCTTGGCTCTTTCCCCCCGCCATCCGTATCCCCGCCGGGTTCGCCGTAATTCCCGTTCTCGTTGCCCTCCGCCACGCCTTCCGGGGGCTGTGTTCCGCGTCCGCCTTTCCCACCGGCAAAACCGGGATCCTGCTCCATGGGGCCGTCCCATTCGGGATCGGCAAAGAGCCGTGTCACATCACGGAAGTCCATGATGGTGAAGCTGGTCTTTCCGTCCTCCCATCGGATGCGCGTGCCACGTCCCACAATCTGCTTGAAGAGTGTCATGGAGCCGATATTCCGGTCAAGCACAAGCAGTTTGGCCATTTTGCAGTCGGAGCCGGTGGACAGCAGTTCCGAGGTGGTCGCAATCACAGGGTATTTCGCACTGACAGAGATGAAATATTTCAATTTGCTTTTTCCATAGGTATCGCTGCCTGTAATGCGAACGACATAGTCCTCATTTTCCTTCATCATGTCCGGATTGCAATTTGCCAAGGCCACGCGCATCCGTTCCGCTGCGTCCTCCGTGGCACAGAACACGATGGTTCTGGCATAGCGGTCCGTTGCCTTCAAATAGGCCGTGATCTGCTCTGCGACCTCCCGAATC
>JAFSWY010000018.1 GCA_017444295.1 Selenomonadaceae bacterium
TCAGCAGTGGTGGATGTATCGCGGTGATGACCGCAATCCGAAAAAGGAGGCTGCCTGATATGGCAGATATTGTGGAAAAGACAGGAAAAACCGTGGAAGAGGCATTGAGAAGCGCATTGCTGGAACTCGGTGCTTCGGAAGGCCAGGTATCCTATGAGATCCTGGTGCAGCCGAGCAAAGGAATCTTCGGCTTCGGGGCAAAGCTTGCCCGTATTCGTGTGACGAAGAAGGAGGAAGTGCCCATTGTTGCCCAACAGCCGGTGGAAGATCCCGTGGAAGTGGAACAAGAAATCCGGCAGGAAGAGCAGCCGGTGACGGAGAAGGTGGAACGGGATGATTCTCTGCCCTTGGAAAGGACGGAGAATTTTCTCAAGGAACTCTTTGCTGCCATGCACCTGGATGTGAAAATGGAGCGGGAAAAGACCGAGGAAGGGTATGTCTTCAATCTCGTGGGCGAGAAGCTTGGAATTCTCATCGGCAAGCACGGGCAGACGCTGGATTCCCTGCAGTATCTTGCAAATCTCGCGGCAAACAGGGGACTGGCAGAGGATCGCATTCGGGTGATCCTGGATGTTGAAAAGTACCGCCGTCGCCGTGAGGAGACACTGAAGCGTCTTGCCATGCGTCTGGCAGACAAAGCGAACCGCATCCGCGCGGAGGTCAAGCTGGAGCCCATGAACCGCCATGAGCGCAAGATCATCCACATGGCTCTGCAGGATCATCGGCGGGTGTCCACCTACAGCGATGGGGAGGAGCCTTACCGCTATGTTGTCATCGTGCCGAAGCGTTTGGGACGGCATGAAAAAGAGAAAAAATCATACGAATGATTGATGAAACGAAGCTGTGAAAGGGCTGTCCTAAGGGGCAGTCCTTTTTTGCAGATATATGAGTAAATAAATAATGAAATATAAATCATAGGATATAAATGATAACATTATTTATATCCTATAGTAAAGGAGACGCTTATGCAGCAAAGCGATACCATTAGTGCTATTGCGACTCCACAGGGAACCGCAGGGATCGGCATCATAAGGATCAGCGGCGAAACAGCTATCGAGACAGCAGAGAAGATATTCTTCCCTGTTTGTGGAAAGAAGCTGTCTGATATGGAGTCCCATCGGGCTGTTTATGGTCATATCCGTGATTTTCAGGGAGAACTTGTGGATGAGGCCATTGCCCTCGTCATGCGAAGTCCTCATTCCTATACGAAGGAGGATGTTGTGGAGCTTCAATGCCATGGGGGAACGATGCCCCTGCGCAGGACACTGGCACTGACCTATGAGGCGGGAGCGAGGCCCGCAGAACGCGGGGAATTCACGAAACGTGCCTTTCTCAACGGACGTCTGGATCTTTCCCAGGCTCAGGCAGTCATGGATGTGATACAGGCGAGGACGAGGACCTCCCTGAAGGTGGCGGAAGGGCATCTTTCCGGGCAGTTTTCCGGCAGGATCAGGAACCTGCGCCATGATATCCTGGAGCAGATTGCCCATCTGGAGGCGAGCATCGATTTCCCGGAGGATGAGGTAGAGGAGGTTATCCTTGAAAATGTGGAAGAGAAAGTGGTTGATTTTATCAACATTTTAAGGGGAATGCTTCGGACGGCCCATGCAGGGAAA
>JAFSWY010000195.1 GCA_017444295.1 Selenomonadaceae bacterium
CTTCCTTGTCATACGAAAAACTGTCTCGCTGTAGTGCGCAGCTTCCGTTTTTCAACACGCCAGCATTTTGCCTTTGGCAAAATCTGAACCCCCTCCGGGGGCTAGCTTCGCGTCGCAATGCGTTATGACGGGACAAGCCCGTCGAAACGCCAATAAGAATGTTTTGCCCTTGGCAAAACTTGAACAATTGCGTTATAATAAAGCATGTGACACCGGGAGAGGGAGGAGTTCCATGCGATATTTGCTAGTGGCGGCAGTGACCGTTTTTTTCTATATATTGGCGCCATGGACGACAGCCATGGCATCGGATTTTGACGAGCGCACCAGCGGCATGGCGGAGATTACCGATGTGCGGGTGAGCACGGGGGATGGGAAGCTCCGCATTGTAGTGGATGCAGACAAACCTGTGGCCATCAAGAAAATGGTGCTTTCCAATCCGGACCGTCTGGTGGTGGATATCAAGGACGCATGGTTATCCAAAAAAGCGAAACGGGACGGCCCGATGGACAGCGATTTCGCCAATCGGCTCCGCGTGGCGCAGTTCGACAAGAATACGGTGCGCATTGTCATCGAGACGAAACAGAAAGGCCGGACCCATCATGTGTTTACGATGGAGGGCGGAAGAGTTCCCGGGCGTGTGGTACTGGATATTGGCGATGTGGGCAACAGTTCCTCCGCAGTGGAGCCCGTTGAGGAGAAAGAGGAGCAGGAATCCTCGCCGGAGCAGGATTCTGTGGCGCAGGAGGCTTCTGGGAATTCCTCTTCGCCGGAGCCGGATGCCGGACATAATGGACGATCTACAGATGCGGAGATTGCTGCGCTCACGGGACTCAAAGGCAAAGACATCACCATTGATCCGGGTCATGGCGGCAGCGACTCCGGAGCAATCGGCCCCACGGGAGTCACGGAGAAGAGTGTGACGCTGCGCATTGGGCTGGAATTGGAAAAGATCCTGAAGGAAGAGGGCGCAACGGTTCATATGACGCGCACCAGGGACACGGAAGTTTCCCCAAAAGGCGCCCGTGCAACGGATACGGAGGAGCTTCAGGCGCGCTGCGACGTTGCCAACAAGGCCAAGTCGGATATCTTCATTTCCATTCATATGGATTCCTTCACGAACCGGACGGCAAAGGGAACCACGGGGTACTATTACTCCAAGGGCTCCAGGAAGTCGAGGGAGCTGGCAGACAAGATCCGCGCAAATATCGTCGATCAGCTGGGGACACAGAGCCGCGGCACACAGACCTGCAATTTCTACGTGGTGAGGCATACGGATATGCCCGCGACCTTGATTGAGGTGGCTTTCATCTCCTATCCGGAGGAAGAAAAGCTGCTGAATTCCAAGGAGGGCATCCGGAAGGCGGCTATGGCCATTGCGGATGGCATTGCGGATTATTTCGGATAATCCGGTTCATGATAATACAAGGGGATGACAGCGTGAAACTCGGTTTTATTGGAGGCGGTGCCCTGGCAGGGGCATTGGTGAAGAGCCTGGCGGGGAAACTCATAGGGAACCCTGCGGATATTTATGTCTCGGATCACAAGCAGGAGAGATGCGATGAACTTCGGAAAGAGTATCGTGTGAATGCCACGGTTGGGGCGGATTCCTTTGCGGGTGAGGTGGATGTGCTGGTACTGGCCATCAAGCCGAAGGATGTGCGCAAGGCGATGGAGGAAGTGGCCTCCAAGGTACGTCGGGATGCGCTTATTGTCTCCGTAGTGGCGGGGATGAAGCTTGTGGATATCGAGCCATATTTCCCCCAAAATCCTGTGATCCGGGTGATGCCGAACGTGCCGCAGTCCGTAGGGGAAGGCATGGCAGCCTATGCCTTGGGTCCCCGCGTGTCGAAGGAGGATGCGGCCAAGGCCCATGATATCTGGGCATCTGTTGGAAAGGTTGTGGAAGTGCCGGAAAATCTCATGGATGCAGTGACGGGGCTTTCGGGAAGCGGTCCGGCCTTTGCGTTCCTCATGATAGATGCCCTGGCCGATGGCGGCGTGGCGGCAGGCCTGCCGAGGAAGACCGCCATCCTGCTTGCGGCTCAGACACTTCTGGGCAGTGCGAAGATGGTACTGGAAACGGGCTTGCATCCAGATGTGCTTCGCGACCAGGTGACCTCTCCGGCAGGCACCACCATTGCCGGAGTGCGGGCACTGGAAGAAAAGGGACTCAGGAGCGCCCTGATTGAGGCGGTTATTGCTGCCACAGAGAGATCCAGGGAACTCGGAAAATAGAAAGAAGCCGTTGCCCGATTCGATGGGCAACGGCTTTTTTCAAGGGTGTGCTGATTTTAATGGATGTGTTCTGAGTCAATGAAGGGACGGCACATTTCCTTCTGGAAATCCATGATGCGGTGTGACATTTCGAGGTCCGCTGAGGGGGCATCATATCCTGCAGGTTCCTCTACGATCTCGATGGAATCCAGCATTTGCTTCATCTGTGCGCGGATGCTGTCAAGATAGATGCGGCGCAGGGATGCCTGTTCCTTGGTTTCGGCTTCCGACAGTCCCTCTGAGCGCTTCTTGCGTGAAAGTTCATTGATGCGGGCGACGAGTTCCGGTGTAATCATAAAATCCTGTCGTTCCTTTCTGCAAATCCCCATCGAAGGATGTGGGAGTTTTTTGTTCCATTTTAATAGTATACCGCGATTTTATGGAAAAACAAGGGATAATTTGCCAGGAAACAGGAAATCTTTCTATCGACATTTTCTTCTGTTTATATTAAAATTCCTTTATAAAGGTTCTTAGAAATGGGGGAAGCACATGGACAAGAAGGATTTGCGCCTGAAGAACCTGCAGCTCCTGCGGGAGGCCCTGCGGAAGCTGCGGCAGGCATCGAAGCCGAAGCTGGCAGAGGAGACGGGGCTCAGCGTGGTGACGGTGAATGCCCTCATGCAGACGCTTCTGGAGAAGAAGGAGGCGGAGCCTGTCACGGAAGCTGTTTCCATCGGGGGACGTCCCGCACAGCAGTACCGTTTCCGGGGAGAGCGCAGGATGGCATTGGCCTGCTATATGTACGAGGAGAACGGCCGCGACAAGATGGTTGTCTTTGTGGAGAACCTGTTGGGGGAAATCGTGGAGCAGCAGGAGATTTATCCGGAGCAGGTGACAAAGGACATCTTTCCTGCGGCCCTGCGCCCACTGCTCAAGAAATATCCCCAGACGACACTGGTGGTTGTGGGGATGCCGGGCTCGGAGGTGAACGGGACCCTGGAGGTGGTGGATTATCCGGCACTCAAGGGCATGCCCTTTTCCAAGTGGCTCGCGGCAGAACTGGATCGCCCGGTGTATTTTACGAATGACATCCATGCGGCGGTGGCGGGCTCCGGCAATTTCTTCGGCAAGACCGTGGAGGAAGAATCCGTCATTGGCGTCTACTGGCCACAGAACTCTCCGCCGGAAGCGGGAATCCTTCTGAGGGGAAAGCTCTATGCAGGCAGGGATGGCATCGCCGGGGAGCTTGGGCATCGTTTCCAGAGGGAATGGCAGCCGCCAAGGGATGCGGTGCGGGAGGCAGCCCGGGTGGTTGCCCTCATGACGCGGATATGGAATCCCCATGGGATGGTTCTTTACAATGAGAAATTGCGCATGGAGGACCTGTCGCGCATCATCGAGATCTGCAGCAGGGAGATTCCGGCGAAATTCCTGCCCACCATTGTCATCCGCCCCGATATCCGGGAGGATTACGGGCAGGGCATATATGCCCTGGCAGGGAGCTATCTTCAGTGAACACAAGCCGAAGGCGCAGTGGGAAACATCGTTTCGCACGGGGGTTGCCGCATGATTCGGAATATTGGAAGGAGAGGGGCAGATTATGGCATTGACGGCACCAACAGCGCCGACGCCGCCGACACCGCCAACGCCGCCCACCGTCACCTTTGAGGGTGGCGGCAGCGTGACGGAAACCACAAGACCGCAAAGCCATGGCCCGCAGACGGAGGAGGAAATCCATGAACAGCAGGCCAGGGAAGCCGTGGCCAATGGCAGCAGCGGCCCTCTCTCCAAGACAACAGTGACCAAGCCGGAAGAGAAAGGGAAGGAACCGACGGAACCCGCAAACCAGGCACCGGCCGGTGGGAGTACGACCAGCCGCATCACAGTCCAGCAGGATGGCCAGGCCCAGATGCTGCTGGAGGAACCCGAGGGGCAAAGCGTACAGACGAAGCAGGAAGCAGCACCCAGGATACCGGAGTCCCCCAGTTATCACGGGATGCTCTATTGGGGCAGCACGATCCTTTCCGTTGCCGTGCTGGTGGCAGTGCTTCTCCGCAAGGTGATGTTCCGCAAAGACGAGGCGCAGGAGAAGGCGAGCCCGGAGACCGCCCCTTCGCCTGTTTCTGAAATCAAACCGAGAGCAGGAATGACAGCGGCGGAAGTCCTGCAGGAAATCGAGGTGCAGGAAACGCGGCAGCGCATGGCTCCCCCTGCCAGTGTTGCCAAGGAATATGCCAGCCAGTCGGCGGTGCCTCCCCCCAAGAGAAAGCCGCCCCTTCGCGAGCAGCCCGCGCCAAAGCCGGAAAAGCGGCAGAATCGCCGGGGAGTCCAGGAGGAGGAACGCGAGCGCTTCGAGGTACGAATTTGACACACACTAGCTTTTTTTCTTGGTAAACTTGATAAAATCTACCAAATAAAGTACAATAGCACTAGAGAATAAGAGGAAACAATAC
>JAFSWY010000196.1 GCA_017444295.1 Selenomonadaceae bacterium
TGAATATGAGGTATGTTGTGTTTCCCGCCTTCCTCTACATACATCCTTATGATAATACCATAGAACATTGATAAAGTTGGCATTACTTCTCATCCCTTCAATCGTTTTTTCAAATTTTCCAGTTCCTTTTTGGTGTCTTCTGCTCTTCGGTATGGTAAATTCCCATTTATCTCTGGAAACTTTTATCCTAAAATCCCGGATATTTTTTCACCTACAACTACAATTCCAGTATTTTCAAGGCTTTTGACGATTTTACGTAGGATAATGACTTTCACCTGCCCAAAGACGATAAAAATCGGAGAAACCCTTGTGGTATAAGGGATAGCGGACTGTAGGTTAAAGTTTGGCCGGGATTTTAGGTTTTATGAAACGGACGTGTCTTCACTTAACAGGCGTCATCTCGCCGTTCCGGATGATGAAATTGATGGTCTCCGAGCCGACCAATTCTTTATGCGCAGTGGTGAAACGGAAGGCGAAGGCGTAGGTTTCCTCCGGGAGCGGCTCGTCTTGCAATACGGGCCTTCCCGTCAAAGTGAAGGTTTCGCCCTTCACTTCCTTGCCCTGCTCATCGAGGAACAACGGGGTGATCTTGTCACCGGGTTTCAGCTGCAGGACCTGCCTGTCCAGCCAGCCGTTTTTCAGGACACGGCGCACGCTGATGATCTCGAATTTTTCCTCGGCGAAATTGTAGGCGGCAGTCATGTAGCATTTTTTCCCGTTCAAAATGAAATGGGAGTGATACATATCATAGTCCGGCTGCTGCTCTTCGAGGTAAATATAGATGATATGCCCGTTCAAGGCCGGCCACATCCCGTCAAAATCCTCCCGGAAGATGCCCCGCTCCCAGTCCACCTTCAATTTGTCATCACTGCCAAGATAGATAAGGTTTCCCTTTGCATCATAGCGGCAGAGCATGAAATCCGCCGCGCTGATGGCGTTGGCATCCTCCGGTGACAGGGTGACTCTGGCCACATTGTCCTCATCGATTGCAACCGGCACATCTTTGATCTTTTCCACATCGAAATAAAACCAGGGGGTGCCGTCGCCACTGCCGGAAAGCATCTCCCGATAAAGCAGGGAAAAAGCGTTGCTGGCTCCCGGCAGCGCAGCGTAGGTCTGCAAGGAACCCGATGCGCCGTCAAGGCAGTAATAGCCGGACAAGCCATTGCCGTATTGCCGGTACATTCCCGCCGCCCTGTATACCACAGCACTCTCCAGTGCCTGTACGAACGCAGGGGCCGTGCTGAGTTCCGGCAATCTGTCCGCCAAAGCGCCCAAATCGATCATATCGGTATAGCTATCGCTGTCATTCGTCCCGTAATTTTCCACGCCGGCGGCCACACGGTCATAAGCGGTGAAAAAACGGCGCGGGCTTGCCTTGGACAGTTCCAGGGCTTCCCTGCCCATTTTTTCGTAGGCCGCGTTCAAGGCGGGCATTTGCCCCAGCTCAACGAGGGAGATGGTTGCCATGTCATCGACTTCATGGGTCTTGCAGAAAGGCAGATAGGTTTCGCAGATGACGGTGCCCAGCTGCTTCCCGTCCATGGAAGGATTTTGTGCCAAGGCTCTCGTCCACCCGGCATAGTCCGTGCCCGTGCCCGGCATGGTTTCCTCCGAGGCGGCCATGTAGCGCGAAAAGCCGTACAGGGTATTCGCCGTCTCGATATTCGCCATAAGGCAGGTATCAAACAACACAAGATCAAAGGCCGGCTTCCCGGGATCCGCTGTTTCCACGGCCTGCAGTGCCCTGCGCATATCCTCCAGGCTCAACATGGTTTCATATTTTTCATCAAGGCAGCAGCCTGACAGGCTGCCGCCACCGTGATCCCAAAAGACCAGCATACGATGGTCGGCGGGATAGTTCTCCCTGGCGAAACGCAGAAAGTCCTCCAGCGTACTTTCGTCGCCCATGCTGGCATCCTGCAGCCGCTCCACCTCTTGAAAGCCGTTGCTGTCATAGGTATAGCGTCCCAGGGCATCTCCCGGTATGCCCTTGGTGTGCCATTTCTCCGCACCGCCTGTTTGGATGACAAATCTCACATTCTCCGGAAGCGGCACGCTTCTCATCGCATCCAGATTGCCCGTGGCAAAACCTTTCGATGTCTCCAAATCCGAGCCGCACATGTAGATATAGACGGCCCAGCTGTCCTGTGCTGACCCGATTCCCGTACATCCGCCGAGCAACAGCCCCATCATAACAAAGATGGGCAACAGGAA
>JAFSWY010000197.1 GCA_017444295.1 Selenomonadaceae bacterium
GCATCGCTGTCTTGCCGA
The DNA here is from genome assembly GCA_017444295.1 of Selenomonadaceae bacterium. Lineage (GTDB taxonomy): Bacteria > Bacillota > Negativicutes > Selenomonadales > Selenomonadaceae > UBA3796. The sequence goes on from JAFSWY010000197.1 coordinate 19, forward strand.
TGGTCTGGATCGCCTTGTCCGGATCCTTGATGCCCGGAAGCTCGATGATCACGCGGCGCGCGCCTTCGCGCTGGATGATCGGCTCCGTGAGGCCCAGTTCATTGACACGCTTTTCCATGATCTTGACCACACGCTGCATGGCATCGTCATTGACCTGTGCCTGCGGCGTATCCTCAGCTTCCAGAACCACATGCGTGCCGCCCTGGAGATCCAGCCCCTGACGGATGCTGTTGGCCAAGGGCTGCACAAACGCCAGAAAGATACCGACGATTGCCACGATGCAGACCAGAAGTTTTATGAGACTGTCTTTTCTCAACGGTTTCCATCCCTTCCTGTCATGAAATTTCCTATGATACTACCTGTGATTACAATGATTGCAAAGGTACTTCCGCTCCCCTGTCCTCGATCCGAATGACTTCCTTTTCCGTGACGATCACATCCATCCATGCATCATATTCATCCGTCGGCACGTCATCCACCATCTGGAAGGAATATGCGACTGCGATGCGTTTCGCCTGCGGCGCCTTCGTCCGCAGAAAACGGTCATAATAGCCGCCTCCCAGTCCCAATCGCGCTCCGTTGCGGGAAAAGGCCGCCCCTGACACGATCACGCAATCGATATCTGACGCAAGGAACATTTTCCGATGCGCCGCCTCCACCGTGAGGATATCGAAGGCATCCGGCACCAAAGTATCCACAGACGGCAAGCGCACAGCCTCCATCGCGCCCCTGCCGGTGACCAGAGGCAGCAGCACAATGCGTCCTTCCGCCAGCAGCTCTTCCATCAGTCCGCCGATCTGCACTTCCATTTCCATCGGCGCGTAGAGCATGATGGATAAAGCGCCCCGGTAGGCAGGCTCCTGACGCAGCCGCTCCATGATTTTTGCACTGCACCTCATCCGATCTTCTTTGGAAAATGCCAGGCGTTGGATTTCCGCCTGCTGGCGAAGCAATCGCTTTTCATCGAGAATTTTCTCCGCCATAATCTCAATCCTCCTGTTCCACCTTCTCCTCCGATGCTACATTCGTATTGATGGCGGAACGGGCCAGCTCAATCTCCACGTTGTTTGCCACCTTCAATTTGATGATCTTGTCTTCCAGCCCCGTGATGGTTCCGTAGATACCGCCGATGGTAACGACCCGATCCCCTATCTTCAAGGCATCCAACATTTCCTTATGCTTCTTCTGCGCATTTTTCTGCGGACGATAGAGCAAAAAATAAAATATCAAGACCATAATCAGGATCGGGCCCCAGCTCGCCAATCCCGTCGCCATCTCAGGACTCATAAAAAGCCACCTCTCTATTGATTCTTCCGTTCAATCCTTCCGTGTCATAGACACAAAAACAACATTCAGCTAAACATTATACACCGAATGAAAAAATGTATCAAGATTGCATACCAATCTTTTTCGTTCATGACTTGTAAAGCCCTTCACAATACCAAAAGGAGAGGGAAAAGCACCCTCTCCCTTTGCCACTGTTTTTCTCATTCATCCTTTGAGGAATCTTTCTTGTCCTCTGTTTTGGAAGACTCTTTCTTTTCTTCCTTCTCTTCCTTCCTCGATGGCTGCTCGTCCTATTTCGCACGTCTGGCGAGAAGCCCTGTCATCTACCCTGCCGCAGCTGCGTTCCGCAGCAGGCTGTCATCCAATCCCAGACGGCTGTGCGGATCGGAGCCGGAGGCCGTGGCGCCGGGCACCGCTCCCAGGGTTTGCCCGACATTTGGCCCCACCGGAGCTGCAGAGACATGTCCGGGAGCATTCGTTCCATGGACAGCAGTTGCGCCCTGTCCACCAGCATAGGCGGGCGGTGCGCTCTGCGTACTTCCCACGCCTGCATCGCC
>JAFSWY010000198.1 GCA_017444295.1 Selenomonadaceae bacterium
CCTATTATTTTCGGCGTCGCTTCTGTCGGGAAATGGGAGCGCAAAATTTCCGCAAAGTCACGCAGCAGCTCGTTGTCCGCTTCCACCGGCCAAAAAGCGTAGTATTCGCGGTATAGCTGCTTCCCGCCGCCCAGCACAGGAATGAACCGCATCTCCTCCACTTCTTCCGTCGGTAATTGATTAAACTCCACCGGCAAATAACCGCGTCCCGTAGCGACTAGCAGATGGGCTTCCTCGATGCTGTCGGCAAAAAGAAATTCGCTTTTGGCTCCCAGATATTCCCGATAGAAGATTTCCTCGTCCACTTCCTGATGCTTGGGTGCGATGAGGATGCAGGGCGTGTTTTTGAGTTCCTCCATCGTGATGGATTCCATCTGCGCCAAAGGACAGTTTCTGGTAACTTCGGCATAGAAATAGCCTTTGGTGAGGTAATAGTTGACATATTGGTCAGATGGTTTGCGCCGGAGGTCGCTGAAAACCAAATCTGCCTTGCGGCCTCGCAGGGCATCATAAAGTTCTTCGTGCGTGCCTTTTATGAGACTCAGCAAAACCTCCGGATGTTTCTCACGGAACTCGGCAACCGTCCGCTTCAGCTCCCTGCCTTGATAATGGCGAAGATAGCCAATGGTCAGCTCCCGCTTTCCACCGTGAGCCAGCCGCATGGTCTCCTCGCAGAGCCGGTCATAATCGCTGACGATGACGAGGCTCTTTTTGTAGAAATGCTCCCCGGCGGGAGTCAATGAAAAGTTTCGTCGCTCCCGCACCATCAATGTCACGCCAAGTTCCCGTTCCAGGGACTGGATCTGCTGGGAAATTGCCGACTGGGAAATAAAGCATTCCTCCGCTGCCTTGGTGAAGTTCCCCAGCCGCACCACGGCTTGAAAGTATTTCATTTGCCTGATCAAGTCTCTCTTCTCCATACGCAAGATTCCCTGCTCACATGCCAATCCGTTTCAGCCACTCTGCCACCTTCGGCTCGGCCTGTTCGGGATGATTCTGCGCCGTTTCGCCGGAAATGGCAAAGCCCGGGAGGATTTTGGCATTGGGACACGTCAGCATCAGCCTCTGTTCGGTGCCGGAAAGCCCGCTGCCGCCGTGGGTACAGAAGGGAACAATCTGTTTGCCGGAAAAATCGTAGCTTTCGAGGAAGGTATAGACGGGCATGGGTGCATCCCCGTACCAGATGGGATAGCCCAGGAACACCACATCATAGTCGGCCATGTTCTCCACTTGTGCCGTCAGTTGCGGCCGGACATTCGTAGCTTTCTCCCGGCTGGCCACGGATTTGCATTCCTCGTACACAGCCGGATAGCCACCCACTTTTTGAATCTCGAACAAATCTGCTCCCGTCTTTTCTGCAATCATCTCGGCAATAATACGGGTATTGCCCTTGGTAATATAGCCAACGCCATAGTTCTCGTCCACACGCGAAAAATAGGCCACGAGAACCTTGCCATGTGTAGCTGCCAAGGCCGTGCCGGAACTGGCGATAAGCCCGAGTATCCCCAGCATCGCTATGAAAACAACCATGATTTGCCGCAAGACAATCAACCTCC
>JAFSWY010000199.1 GCA_017444295.1 Selenomonadaceae bacterium
CAGGGCTTCGTCTATCTTCCCGTCAGAATTTTCCTTTCCATGAAAAAGTATAAGAGAATCGGCGGTTTTTTTCAAGGCGTTGCCAAAAAGTGGTCGTTTTTTCGAAAAAGTGGTCAGCCTTTTCAGGTTTTTTTTCAGATTCGGAGGGAATTTCGGCACACATCGGTGAAGACAGGCCAATACCCTGGACAGCATGGCGACCGGCAATGAATACGGAGTCAGGATCGTTCATTTGAGGGACTTCCTGTTGAGCGAATATTGGTGAATCATTGCTTCTTTGGAAGGTTTCCGGGCCTCAATAATGTTCATCATCTCCGATGGAGTGACAACAAACGGTTGTTTTGGATAATGCCGTTTGTTTCCTGTGACCAAATAGGCGTTGTCTGTTTGTTTTGCCAAGGCGGCTTCATAAAAAATACGATCATCCATATCGGGAAACAATTCTTCGGACGGCACAGGGATGACTCTTTGGCCGAATTGCAGGATGATTCTCATGATGGCTGTTGCGGTTTCCGATGCAATAGGAAATTTGTCTCGTTGCAGCACCTCCTGATATTCCGAAAGGATATCTTCCTGGTAGAGGGGGACAATGCTTCCCCCGGCAAGTTCTTTCAGGATCTTTACTGTGGCGGTATCTTCCTTTTTGGACAGAAGTGCAGCTATGATGACATTCGTGTCAATGACAGCATAGAACTTCATGAGTTTTTTTCCTTTCGTTCGGTTCTGGCAGCATGGATTTCGGCATTGATTTCATTTAGGGTCATTTCCGGGGTATCTGCCAATTGTTTTCTGGCATCGGCAATGATTTTCAGTGCTTCGGTTCTGGTCAGGCTGTTATCGGGCAAGACGGCCTCGAAGGGAAGGCCTCTCACCATCCTGGCCTTGATCAGGAACATCCTGAGCGCGGTGGACATGTCCAGCCCGATGGCGGCAAAAATATCGGTCACATCATCTTTCAATTCACGGTCTGCCCGAAATTGTATCAAGGCTTGCTCTGGCATGGATATCACTCCTCATGCAATGTGAAGTATAGTAGCATTTGTTTATAAGTATAATATATCGTGGGAAATAAAAGACGTCAAGGGGGCAAAAAGTGGCCGTTTTTCCGAAAAAGCGTGTTCAGAAACCTCATGGAAGGCTTTTTTGCAGAAATAAGGAAGGAAAAGCCTTCCTTTCACCCTGCCATGGCGCCCATGGGCCTGTGTGCGCTTCCCTTTCCCCCGTGCTACGATATCATCAGCGCGAATACATGGGAGGCCGGCTTCCCCAAAGGTTGGGGAAAAGATGACAATTGAAGAGGAAAGGGAATTGCTTGCCGCAGCGGCGGCAGGGGATGAGGAGGCCATGGCAAGGCTCTTTGAGGCGTACCGGGGGCTTCTGGTGCGTGCGGCGCATCTCTCGAAGGTGCGGACGGTGGCGGAGGATGCCATGGGCGTTGCCGAGGTGGAGTTCCTGCAGGCGGTCAGGGGCTACGATGCCGCACGGGGGGTGAATTTCGCCGCCTATGCCAAGAGTGCGGTCTATGCGGGCGTGCACCAGTTCTTCCGGCGGGAGCTCCGCCATTGGCAGCATGAGTTCGTTCCCTTCGATGGGGATGAGGATGCGCCGTCGGTATGGGATCTGGTGGCGGACGAGCGGGACGAGATGGGGAACTGGGAGCTTTCCGAGGATGTGCGGCGGGCCTTTGCCCTGCTGTCAAAGAGCGAGGAGAAGGTGGTGCGGCTGGTCTTTCTCCGGGGCGTGACCCAGAGGCGGGCGGCGGAACTTCTTTCCGTGCGCCCCCAGACGGTGAACGATGCGAAGAAGCGGGCCATCCGGAAGCTCAAGGTGTATTTCGGAAAGTATTTCAACGGGGAGATTTGCGGAAACGGGGGGTGTTTGGCATGAAGGTGTTCATCAATCCGGGGCATGCGCTGGGCGGGCATCCCGACCCGGGGGCAGTGAACCATGAACTTGGGATCCGCGAGTGCGATATCGCCATGACGGTGGGGAGCCTTGCGGCGAACTTTTTGAGCCTTGCGGGGCATGAGGTGAGCCTTCTCCAGAGCGACAACCTCATGGGAGAGTCCGAGGGGCCGAATGTGACGGCACGGGCGAATGCATGGGGGGCGGATGTCTTTGTCTCCATCCACTGCAATGCGGCGGACGGCACGGCGCGGGGCACGGAGACCTTCTGCTGGGAGTATGGCGGCGCCGGGGAAAGGCTTGCCGCTTCCCTCCAGCAGGCGGTATGGGGCTGCCTCTCCGCGGTGGACGGGGAGTTCCCCGACCGCGGCGTGAAGGTGCGGAAGGACCTCTGCGTGCTGCGGGTCACGAACATGCCGGCGGCCCTGTCGGAACTGGCCTTTATTGACCAGCCGCAGGATGCCGCGCTTTTGATGCAGTACGGCGCAGAGCTTGGGAAGGCCATTGCGGAAGGGGTGATGGGGGCTTATTGACGGAGTGGCTTCCTAAGAACAGCAGGGGCAGGTTCCTTTTTCGGAGCCTGTCCTTGATTTTTTAGAGGTTAAATGAGTTTTTTCTTGTTTAACCATAAAAACTTATTGAGACAGTTCAGTTTTTCTGGTAATATTGTGTTCAGGGGGTGATACGAATGATTTATCGACCGGACTACATCAAAGCAATTGCGCCATTCATTGACAAGCCCATCGTAAAGATTCTCGCCGGCATCCGGCGTGCCGGAAAGTCCACCATCTTTGAGATGCTGCGGCAGGAGCTTTTGCGGAGGGGCGTCCCCGATGTTCGTATCGTCAGCCGCCGATACACGGGGATGGAATTCGCCGACCTGACGGACAGGACCATGTATGAAGATATTCGCGCGGCCATGGATGGCAAGGGCCGTTGCTATCTTCTGTTGGACGAGGCGCAGGAAGTGGAAGGATGGGAAAGGGTTGTCAACAGTCTGCTTGAGGGTGCGGATGTCGATATTTACGTTACCGGCTCGAATTCCAGGCTGATGTCCAGCGAAATCTCAACGTATCTGACAGGCCGTTACGTCTCGATTCCCGTCTATACCCTGTCGTTCAAGGAGTACCTGGGTTTCAGGGCGGGAAGCTGTCTGTCGGGGAACGAGCTGCTGGAGCAATACATTCGCTTTGGCGGTTTTCCTCTTGTCGCATTGGGGGACTATGGGGAATCCTCCGCCTATCAGATTGTCGATGGCATCTATCACACGGTCATTTCCCGGGATATCATGAAGCGCCATCATATCAAGCGGCAGGACTTGTTTGAATGTGTGGTGAGGTTTGTGGTTGAAAATACCGGCAAAACTTTTTCTGCCAATGCAATTGCCAAATTCCTCAAAAGCGAGCGCCGCATCGTTTCCGTTGAAAGCATTTACAACTACCTCAAATGGCTGGAGCAGGCCTTCATTATCTATCCTTGCCGTCGGTATGACCTGCAGGGAAAGGAACTCCTCAAGACACAGGAAAAATATTATCTTGCGGATATTTCACTCAAATATGCGCTTCTGGGCTACAATCGCAAGATGCTGGATGGCGCATTGGAAACCATCGTTTTCTTTGAGCTGAAGCGTCGTGGCTACGATGTGTTCATCGGCAAAAGCGATACGAAGGAGATCGATTTTGTGGCGAATCGACGCGATGAGCGCATCTATGTGCAGGTCTGCGTGCGTCTTCCGGAGGGCTCCGACCGGGAGGTCGGCAACCTGCTGATGATTCGGGACAACTATCCCAAGTATGTCGTAACCTTGGACAGCATGGCGACCGGCAATGAATACGGAATCAAGATCGTTCACTTGAGGGACTTCCTGTTGAGCGAATATTGGTGATTCAAAGGCAGATAGAGGGTGATGCACGTCTGTTTCATAAAAGTTTTCAGAGATAAATGGAAATTTGGCGGAGCCGCACGAACGAATGAGATACCACGAGCCTTAGCCCTCCCCTTCCCCAGAGGGGAAGGCTTTGGGTTAGAGGAACCTCGCTCATTCGTGCAACTATGAACAGTCCTATAAATTCCCATTTATGAAACGGACGTGTTATAATATAAAAACAGTGTTTTAGGCAAGAATAAGGTATGATATAATGAAAATAAATCTTTTGCGTTAGGAGAGGGCTTATGAACAAAGGAATCATTCTGGCGGGAGGCTCCGGCACGCGCCTCTATCCGCTGACACGGGTGGTGAGCAAGCAGCTCATGCCGATCTATGACAAGCCGATGGTATACTATCCATTGAGCACGCTGATGCTGGCGGGGCTCAAGGACATCCTCGTCATCACGACGCCGGAGGACAACGGGAACTTCCGGCGGCTGCTGGGGGACGGGAGCCAGTGGGGCATCCGGATTTCCTATGCGGTGCAGCCCCATCCGGGAGGGCTTGCCCAGGCGTTCCTGGTGGGGGAGGAGTTTATCGCGGGGGAGGCCTGCGCCCTGGTGCTGGGGGACAATATCTTTTACGGCTCGGACCTGGCAGTCTCGGCCCAGCGGGCAGCGCAGCAGGAGAACGGGGCGACGGTGTTTGCCTACTATGTGAAGCATCCGAACCGCTACGGTGTGGTGGAGTTCGACAGGGAGGGCAATGCCATCAGCCTGGAGGAGAAGCCGGAGAGGCCGAAGTCCAACTATGCGGTGACGGGGCTCTATTTCTACGACAAGGATATCGTGGATGTGGCGAAGTCCATCCAGCCTTCGGCGAGAGGAGAGCTTGAGATTACCGACGTGAACCGCGTCTATCTGGAGCGGGGCAAGCTCCATGTGCAGAAGATGCGACGGGGCTATGCGTGGCTGGACACGGGGACCCATGAGTCCCTGCTGCAGGCTGCGTCCTTTGTGCAAACCATCCAGGCCCGGCAGGGGCTCAAGATCGCCTGTATCGAAGAGATTGCCTACCGCATGGGCTATATCGATGCAGATCAGGTGCTACGCCTGGCGGAGCCCCTTTCCAAAAATGACTACGGGCAGTATCTGGAGCAGATGGTGAAGGGTTAGGAGGAATTGTCTTGCGTGATGGCAGGCGTGGCATGTATTGCTTTGCGCCCTATGATGGGTGGTATGACCAGCAGCTCACAAAGAATGTGGGCCTTGTGCCGTATATTTTCTATAAGGAGTACGGGTTCCATTCGGTCATGGTGACAGGACAAGGCGGTCCTTACCCATCGTTGGATACCTATGTGAAGGGATTGGAACTGGTCAGGATGGAATCCCCGGAACAGGAACACTTGCTCCGCTATATTGAGGAACATGCGGAGGATATGGATGTGTTTGTCATGCATGGCGCGACTCCTTTTTACTATGCATTGCTGAAGCGTTACAGGGAAGTGCGCCCCGATGGAAAGGTGTATCTGGAGCTGGATCCGAATGGTGGGTGGATGAACCGGGTGCCTGTGGACCTGCCCGTATTTCAATGGTATCTTTCCGCATGTGATGTGGTGGGGGCG
>JAFSWY010000200.1 GCA_017444295.1 Selenomonadaceae bacterium
ACAAGGATCGTCGTGGCAGTAATCCCGTCCACATCATAATCGCCGTAGACAACAATCTGCTCCTCCTTCCGGATGGCAGCAAGAATGCGCTCCACCGCTTTGCCCATATCCTTCATGAGGAACGGGTCATGAAACACCTGTTTGTTTTCCGGGTCAAGAAATGCCTCCGCAGCTTCTCTGGTCTGGATTTTCCTATGCCAGAGAATGCTGGCGATCTTTTCCGATAATCCGGTCTCCTTGGCAAATGTCTTTATTCTTTCCTTGTCGTCCGTATAAATATTCCACTTTTTCAGGGTGACACACTTCCCGTCAACAAACTACGATTCCCAATGCTCGATATCATCGCTGCCCCGAAGCAGCATCCCCGGCAGCAGCATGCTCAGGCAGGCTTGCCCCATCCAGGGCTTTTCTTCGATAAATACACTGATTCCTTGTTTCCTCCATAAGAGCCCAGTCTTCCCCGGCTGCCTCCAGAAACTCCTCCTGCTTCTTCTTGTACACTACTGCCAGGATTTCTTTGTCACGAGGAAGCTTGTCAAGGGAAATGAGCGGCATGACATTCGTGCTGTTCCACTCCATGGCCTTCGGCGACATGACGGCAATCTCCTTCGGCGTGCCCGTCCTATGGATCGTGTACCCGGAATAAAACACCAGGGAAGCAGGATAGCGGGCGCCGTAGGAAACCACAAATGTATCCTCCCCCACCATGGATTGCAGGACGGACGCCGCATCCTTCTCGGAGTTCTTGCCGCAAAGGGGCGCTGCCACGAGGAACAGGCACACTGTCCAGACAATTGCCGCGCCCGCCGCAAGACGGCGAAACGCTCTCTCATGATCACGGAAATACAGGGCAAACAGCAGGGCCACCGGCATCATGTAGGGAAGTGTATAGGTAATGTACTTCGTGGCAAAGCACTGGAACACCACCGGCACGGTCACAGCCCAGACCAGAAGGAACCGCTCCCTCATGCCCAAAGCAGGAACCTTCCGCTCCCGCCAATACTTCCTGATCGCAGCAGGAACGGCCATCCATCCCCATGGAAAAAAACCCACGGCAAAAACCGCGAGGTAATAATACCATACATTCACTTCAGGATGCTCAGAAACCGAGACGCGCAGGGCGTTGTGAACACCGAAGAACGTATTGATGAAGTCCCAGCCATGCTTCTGGTACATGGGATAGTACCAAAGAGAGACAACGGCAAGGAAAACCGCCATTCCGGAAAAAAGCCTGAGCCGCAGAAAATGCCGCAAATCCCGTTGCCAAAGCAAAAACAAAAAAACAATGAACCCCGGAAGGCAGAGCCCGACGGGACCCTTGGTAAGAACCGCAATGGCGGCGGCTATATAGGCACCATAGTAATATTGAGGCTTCTGCCCGCTGTATCCAAAGTAAAAAAAGGCCAATGCCAAAGACACGGCAACAAAAAGCGTCATATCGGTAATCACGGCATGGGCGAGATACCAATACTCCAGGGAAGTGGCAAGAATCACCGCTGTCAAAAAACCGATACGGCCATCATACAGCTTCTTCCCGAAGAAATATGCCAGAAAAACTCCAATGGATGCCATCACGGCCGGACAGAAGCGGGCAGCGAATTCATGGATTCCCATGAGACGGAACGCTGCCAAAAGCTCCCAATAAAACAAAATGGGCTTGTCATACCAATAATTTCCGTAAATGCGCGGTGAAAGGTAATCGCCGGATTCCAGCATTTCCTTTGCCGTAATCACATAATTCGATTCTACAGGGTCCGTAATCTCCAACAGCTGATTGCCCATAAAGAACATCAGCAGGCAGAGTATGAACAGGATGCCAGGTTCCTTCATTCACTCATCCTCCTTCTTGCGGACTGCATGGGACAAAGAGAATTGCCCGCATGAAAAATGGATGCTGGCATGGCCAACATCCAGAAAGCCCCATTATTTTGCCAGCTCTGCCTTGGGCATCTTCTTCTTTTCCATCCGATTGCGTAAAAAGATCCATAAGGGACCGGCAATGAAAATCGAAGAATAGCAGCCAGTGGCAAATCCAACGAGCAAGGCAAAAGCGAAATCCTTGGTAGTTTCGCCGCCAAAGAAGAACAGGGCAAAGGTCGTGAACATGACCGTGAATACGGTGTAAAGGGAACGGCGCAGGGTCTGATAGATGCTGCGGTTCACGAGCTCATAGATATCGCCGCCCTTGCGGAAGTGGAGCTTGAGGTTCTCGCGGATGCGGTCAAAAATGACGATGGTATCGTTGATAGAATAGCCCACGATGGTCAGCATTGCCGCCACAAAGGAAGAATCGATCTGCCTCTGTGTAAAGGAAAAAACGGCCAAAACGATGATGATATCATGGATGAGCGCCAGCACAGCCGAGACGCCAAAACGCCATTCAAAACGATAGGCCACATAGAGAATGATGAGGACCCAGGAAATCACCAATGCTTCCACGGCATTGAGAATCAGCTCGCTGCCAATGACAGCTCCTACCTTCTCCTCGCGCATCACCTGATAGTCCCCCACGGAAGACCGGATGCCTGCCATGACCTCCTTGCGCTCTGCTTCTTCCATGTCCACGGTACGGATCATGACATTCTGGGCGGACTCCACATCGGAATCGCTGCCGGAAAGCTGGATGGTGCTGCCATCCATGCCGAAGGGTCGCAAGCTCTCACGCACCTGTGCCACCGTCACAGGCTGCTCGAATTTCAGATCGATGATGGTGCCGCCCGTAAAGTCAATGCCGAAATTGAACCCCTTGATACCCATGCAGAAAAATCCCGGGAGGATCACCAGAAGGGAAATGATGAACCATATTTTCCCTCGGGACGCAATGTCAAACTTATGCACCCTTCTTCACATCCTTCCCTGAAAAAATGAAATCGTACACCCCATAGGCTGCCGGATGTTCAAACAGCTTTGAGGCAATGAGAAGTTTCAGCATGTACTGCGTCAGGGTAATGGCCGTGAACATACTGAGGATGACACCCAGTCCCAAGGTAATGGCAAACCCCCGGATCGTTCCAGTGCCGAGGAAGAAAAGCACGGCTGCCGCGATGATGGTCGTGATATTAGAGTCGAAAATCGTCGTGAATGCACGATCGAACCCGGCATCCATGGCAAGGCGCAGGCTCTTGCCCAGACGGAACTCCTCCTTGAAGTGCTCGAAAATCAGGACATTGGCATCTACCGCCATACCGATGGAGAGGATGATTCCCGCTACCCCAGGCAAAGTCAATGTGGCATCCAGCGCCTTCAAGAGGAAGAGCAGCATGATGGTATACGCCATGAGTGCAACGTCGGCAACGAAACCGGACATGCGGTAAAAAATGAGCATGAAGAGCAACACCGCACCAATGCCCACAGCAAAGGCAAACTCACTCTTGTCCTTCGAATCCTGTCCTAGGGATGGGCCAACCGTGCGAGTTTCGATGATGTTGACCTTTACGGGAAGGGCACCGCTCCGCAGGAGAACAGCAAGCTGCTGCGCTTCCTCCAAGGTCTTCTGCCCGGTGATTTCCGCCTTGCCGCCCATGATGGGCTCACGGACATTCGGCGCAGTCAGCACCTCGCCGTCCAGAAGGATGGCAATGGTGCGTCCCACATTCTTCAATGTCAGGTCGGCAAACTTCGTTGCCCCTTCGTCGGTAAACTCCAGATTGACCACGTTCTGCCCGTTCTGCTGGTTCGTGGCAGCCTGGGCATCCTTGAGATCCGTCCCTGTAAGGACCGTGTTCCCTTCCTCATCCTTGAATTCCAGCATCGCGGTCTTGCCGATGGTCTGGATGGCCTTGTCGGGATCCTTGATGCCGGGAAGCTCGATGATGACGCGACGCTCCCCTTCCCGCTGAATGATCGGCTCCGTGAGGCCGAGCTCATTCACGCGCTTTTCCATGATGCTCACAACGCGCTGCATCGCATCATCATTGACCGGTGCTTTCGGCGTGTCCTCTGCCTCCAGGACAACGTGTGTGCCTCCCTGGAGATCCAGGCCCTGGCGGATAGAATGCGCCAAGGGCTGCACAAAAGCGCAAAAGGTGCCGATGATTACGGCAATGCAGGCAATCAGCTTTATGAGACTATCCTTTCGCAACTGTTTCAATCCTTTCTTGCTTTAATAAATTCGATAACGCTTGCCAATACATGATTTGCATCAAGCGCATCGGTCTGTAGGAAGAGGTCCGCATGTGCCCTGGCATCGGCCAGCCGCCTATGCTGGGCCACAAGGCGCTCCTCTCCCCAGTATACCTTGCGGCGCTTGAGAATCGCCGCAAGGGTCGCATCAATCATGACAAGGAGATCCGGATGATGCTTGTTCCAGAAATCATGGATGCAGGAATGCTCCTGTGCCACATTATAAGCATCATAGCCGGCCGCCCTGAGGCCGGCAACCAGAGTTGTCTTTCCCGATGCACATACGCCAACGACTGCGATTCTCATATGAATGCCCCCTACTCAAAAGGGATAACTGACCTCGATTTGCTCGATGTTCGGCGAAGGTCTTCCTCCTTCCGCAAGTCCCATGACAACCACGGTCATGTCATCCGAGGCCTGTTCATTGTCCAGGGACAGTGCGTATTCCATGATGGACCTTGCGATGAATCCGGCATCCTCTGCCTTGTTGTCACGGACAATCGCCATGATCTTCTCAAAATCCGCTTCTTTTCCCATGCGTTTCTTTCCCGCATGGCTTATGCCGTCCGTATAGGAAACGACCATCATCCCGGGGGAGAAGGGAAGCTCATAGATGAGAGGCTTCATATGGCGGTGCACGCCAATGGGATTCACATCCTCATCATAGACCGTCTCATAATCTTCCGTTTTCACGATGACCGGACAGTTGGAATTGCGGCTGATGACCATGGTCTCTGTCTCGAAGTCCGCACTTACCATGGTAAGGGTGCAGGACACCTTCTTGTCCTTCATCGCATAGAGATAATCATGGACCGCTCTTGCCACCGCCCCGTCCCGTGCGCCATCCGAAATCAGGGATACCGCCTTGTTCACCACCCAGCTGCTGGTATGGTGCGCCGCAAGCCCGTTTCCCTGCCCGTCGGCAATGATGGCCGAAATTCCGCCATGGGGCCGTTCTGCAATATCGCAACTGTCCCCGCAATGGCTCATGGCATATTTTGTCGTCTTTGCCAGACCAATCTTCACTTCCATGTCTTTCACCTTTTACTGCATTGAATTGTCCGTTTTTCTGTAATGATGCAATCTATCGGGATATCGCAATCCTCCACCGGAACATCATCCACGATCTGGAAATCGAAGGCCAACGCCACCCGGTAGGCATGAGGCGCCTTGTTCTTCATGAAGCGGTCATAAAATCCCCCGCCGAGTCCCAGCCGCGCCCCATTCGGGGAAAATGCAGTGCCGGGGACAATGATGCAATGGATGGAGGAAGGATCCACCAAATGCCTGCGTTCCTCGCAAACGGTCAGGATGCTGTAGTCATCCTCCACCAGATCCCCCATGTTGAGAAGCTCCACTGCATCCATGATGCCATTTCCTTTGATGAAAGGGATGCATACCTTTTTGCCGATATCCAGGGAGAACTTCATCAGATCGTACAACTGGACTTCTTCCAGCATGGATGCATACGCCATTACGACATTTGCATCCTGGAAGAAATACTGGCGGGAAAGCTCTGCCGTTATCCTGGAACTGATGATCTGCCGTTCCCGTGCCGGAATCTCGCTGCGAAGCTTTCTCATCCTCTTTCTCAAGCTCTTTTTCTCTGCAAGAATCTTGTCTTTTTCCATGGCCATCATACCCTTTTCGCCTGTTCTTCCTGCGTGATATTTGCATGGATGGAAGAACGCGCCATCTCGATTTCCACGTGGTCAGCAATCTCAAGTTTTACAATGCGCTCCTGTATCTCGGTCAGCGTGCCGTAAAGCCCTCCGATGGTCACGATCCTGTCACCCTTCCTCAGGCTGTCCAGCATGGCTGTGCGGCGCCTCTGCTCCTTTTTCTGCGGGCGCAGCAACAGGAAATACAACAATGCCACCATGAGGATTGCAGGTGCCCAGGTCATCACAGCATTCATGGCTTCAGGACTCATGATAAGCCCCCCTTCCTACTTCCATTATGGTAGTTCATAAGAAAATCAGTGCGGAACTCAGAAAACCTGTCCTCCAGTATGGACTGGCGCAGCTCCCGCATGAACGTCTGCAGGAACCAGAGATTGTGCAGGGACAGGAGCCGCAACCCAAAAATCTCATTGCAGCGCACAAGATGCCGGATATAGGCCCGCGTATAGCCGTTCCGGCAGGCATAGCAGCCGCAGCCTTCCTCCATTACAGCATGGTCATGGGCAAACTGCGCGTTCTTCATGACGAGGCGCCCTGTCCAGGTCATGGCCATGCCATTTCGCGCAACCCGGGTAGGATAGACGCAGTCAAACATATCAATGCCCCGCAGGACAGCTTCCACAAAGTAATCCGGCGTACCGACCCCCATGAGGTACCGCGGCTTGTTTTCCGGCAGCAGGCTCGTGGAATATCCCAGCATCTCATGCATGAGCTCCGGTGGTTCGCCGACGCTCAGCCCGCCTACCGCATACCCTGGAAAGTCCATGGCCACAAGTTCCTCTGCGCTTCTCTTCCGAAGCTCCCTGTACATTCCTCCCTGCACGATGCCGAACAGTCCCTGGTTTTCCGAGGCCATGCGCATCTTGCAGCGCTCTGCCCATCTCGCCGTGCGTGCAGTGGACTCCTTCGCGTACTCGTAATCCGCCGGATAGGGAATGCATTCATCAAAGGCCATGACGATATCCGAGCCAAGCCCCATCTGCACATCCATGGAAACCTCGGGGGACAGGAACTTCCTGGAGCCATCGATATGGGAGCGGAAGGTGACACCCTCCTCCGTGATCTTGCGAAGCTCCCCAAGGCTGAACACTTGGAATCCGCCACTGTCCGTGAGGATTGCCCCATCCCAGTGCATGAATCTGTGCAGCCCTCCGGCTTCCTTCACCAGTTCCACCCCGGGGCGCAGGAACAGATGATAGGTATTGGAAAGGATGATGCCCGCCCCCAGATCTTTCAGCTCATCCGGCGAGACTCCCTTTACCGTGGCCTGTGTGCCCACAGGCATGAAAATAGGCGTGGGAAAGCTCCCGTGCGGAGTATGGATGACACCAGCCCGTGCCCCGGTCTTTTCGTCTTTATGGACAAGTTCATAAGCAATGGCCGCCATCCGATGCATGCCCCTTTCCTATCATCCAAGAAATACAATAACGCTACTATCATATCACAAAAAAACATGCATGAAAAGAAAGTTGCATGATTTTGTATGTGTCTGATTTGCCAAATTGGGCAAAAAAAATAAAATCCTTGATTTTCAGCGCCCGAAAGGGTATTTTTAAATATATATACTACATACGAGGAGGACATCCCATGGAGGAAAACATCACCCTTGCCCATGGTGCGGGAGGCCGTCGGACAAGCGAACTCATACAGGACATCTTTGTGCGCCATTTCCGCAATCCGGAGCTCACGGCAGACGATGCCGCGCTCCTTTCCGTCCACGACGGGAAAATCGCCTTCACCACCGATGGCTTTATTGTCTCCCCCTGGGAATTCCCCGGCGGCAATATCGGCAAGCTCAGCATCTGCGGCACGGTCAATGACCTTGCCTGCATGGGGGCAAGGCCCAAATACCTTTCCTGTGCCTTTGTTATTGAAGAGGGTTTCCCCATGGAAAACCTGAGGAAGATCGCTGCTGCCATGGAAAAAACCGCCGCTGAGGCGGGCATCCGCATTGTCGTGGGGGATACGAAGGTTGCGGGCAAAGGGCAGGTGGACAATATCTTCATCACCACCACCGGCATCGGGGAAGCGCTGCCGGATGTCCATCCCCACGGTGCCAACGCAAAGCCCGGCGATGACATCATCGTCACAGGGGACATCGGGAGGCACGGCTGTTCCATCCTTCTGGCCCGCAACGACTTCAATATCACGGCAGATGTCACCAGTGACTGCGCCCCCCTCTGGGGTGCTGTTGAGGCTGCCCTTGATGCCGCAAAGGACATCCATGTGATACGTGATGCCACGCGGGGAGGTGTGGGCACAGTCCTCCACAAGATTGCCTCCCAAAGCAAGGTCGGGGTGGAACTGGATGCGGACTCCATTCCCGTCGCCCCCGCAGTCAAGGGTGTGTGCGGCATGCTCGGGCTGGAGCCTCTCTATCTGGCCTGCGAGGGGCGGCTTGTCATGTTCGTGCCCCATGAGAGCACAGAGGATGTCCTGGCTGCACTTCACGCGAACCAATACTCTTCCAATGCCTCCGTCATCGGAAAGGTCACAGAGGATCCCATCGGAAAGGTCGTCCTCACAACGGGAATCGGCACCCAGACTCTGCTCCCGCCTCCCGGGGGAGAATTGCTGCCGAGAATCTGCTAGGAAGGCGGTCACCATGCTCCAGAAAATCCATGGCCAGCCCTCCCGTGCCGTCGTAAAGCTTCGGGACGCTTCCTGTCCTGCCCCCTTTCCCCATACCCTCGAATACTCTTCCCCTGCCCGCGGTACATGGAATATCGTGCATACGGGGATGCTCCTGCCGGAAAGCCATCAGATTTACATCTGTGCTGCCGGCTGCCTGAGGGGCGTTGTCCTCACCGCCGCGGAAATGGGAGCCATGCACCGCTTTTCCACCTTGGAATTCCGCGAAAAGGACATGGTGAACACGGACAACGAAACCTTCATCATTGAGGGAATCACCACCATCCTCCGACGGCTGCCGAAGCTTCCAAGGGCCGTTCTCGTCTTCACTGCCTGCGTGCATCATTTTCTCGGCTGCAATCTCCGCTATGTCTACGACACC
>JAFSWY010000201.1 GCA_017444295.1 Selenomonadaceae bacterium
GAAACGCTCTTCTCCCCCTTGGGGCGATTCGCTTTCGAGGTCGCTGCTCAAAGGGCTTTCTTCCTTTGCCGGAGCCTCCGGGATGCTTTCCCCCGGCGCAGGGACGGCGGGAGCCGCCAAAGTGACGTGTGCGGGCAGCATAGCGGAAAAGATGATTGCTGCGCCAATGGATCTGTATGTACGGTTCATGGATACCTCCTGTTTTGATTGACAGTCAAAGCCCAACGGGTTATGATAAAATTATAGAATGCGTGAATATTTGCGAAAGGAAGGATGAGCCATGGGAAAGCGCATGACTTGGGATGAGATTGCAAAAACCTATCCCGACCAGTGGGTAGGACTGAGTGAAGTGGAATGGGACGAGCCGGGAGGTGCAAACGTAGTATCGGCAGTGGTGAAATATACCGATAAGACCCCCGACAAACTTTATGATATGCAAATTGACGGTCAGGATGTATATACGACGTATACCACACCGGAAACATTTCCTTATGGGCAAGTGCTGATTTGGGGGTGCGGCGAAGATTGAAACAGATGACGTTAAAATTGATAGAAAAATACCAACGTCCCGTAGTAAAGCTGGACGATTTCTTCGGTCTTGAAGCTATGATTGACACTGGGGCGGTTTATCCCGTGTGGATGAGTGGCGAGGAGCGACTTCGGCGGCTCGGCGCAGTCAAAAAGAAAGACTCTGTCCCCTTCGGCGGTTTAGGCGGCATGACCAATGGGGCACTCTATAAAATACCGATTTTCCAGCTTGGCGACCTCCTTTATCCCGACATGGGCATTATCGCCCACCGCTCCAATTTTCCCGTGCCGCTGCTCTTGCCCGCCACCATGTTCAACAATCTCATCTACGAAATCAACAACAAGACTCACCGCCTCAATATCACCGTTCCCGATGATGAATCCATCAGCCGCAATCTCACCATTAAATATGAAAACGAACAACTGTATGTTTTTTGCTCCTCTGCCGAGTAATCTTACCGGACACCTACGGTGTCCACACATCCTTAGAAAATCCTGCCCACAGGCAAACCCCGTGAGCAGGATTTTTTTCTGCTGTCCTTTCTCTTACCGCTTCTTTTTCTCATCGCTTTCCTCTGCGCTCTCGTCAGCGCCGCCCGCCGTGCCGGTATCGCTCGCGAGGTTTTCCTGCCCGGCGCCGCTTTCACGGTCGGTTTCGGCGATTTCCGTGCCGATGGCAAGGTCGGTGGCCTCTACCGCTTCTTCCAAGCCGCCGATACTGCCTGCAGCAGATTTCGTTTCGGTGTTCGGCGCGGTCGCGGCGCTCTTCTCACCGCTTCCATGCTGGAGGACGCTCAAGGCGTGGCCGATGCTTTCGACGCTCATGGCATCCTTGGGGGCGGAGTTGGTTTCGTTGGAGATGGCAAGGAGGCCGCCCGCCGTCAGGGTGAAGCCTTGGGCATTCGCCGCCGTTTCGCCCGCCGCTGCGAGGGGCGCTGCCGCCGCATTTTCGCCGCTGTTTGTCGGCTGTTCCGCAATGTTCGTCGGACGCACGTTATCGGCAATATGGGTCATTTCTGCCGTCACCCCTGCCGTGGCCGCGGCGGCGATGGTTTCCGTTTCCGTCACGGCCGCCACAATCACAGGTTCCGCTGCCGCCAACGGAGCCGGGGTGTTCGCGCCTGTCCCGGAGGTATTGCCGCCGGAGTTCGGCGTTGTGCTGTCGGTGTTGCCGCTTGGTGCAATCGGTGTCGGCTCGGTCGGCGTGGTTGGATTCGTGGGCGTGGTACTGCCGGTATTGCCGCTATCGCTGCTCGGTGTAGTCGGTGTCGTATCGGTTGGCGTAGTTGGATTCGCAGGCGTGATACTGCCGGTATTGCCGCCGCTGTTGCCCCCGGTGTTGCCGGTGTTGCCGCCAGTGTTGCCGCTATCACCACCGCTTGGTGTGTTTGCCGCTCCGGTGTCATCGGTGATTGTTCCGGCATTACTTCCCGCAATATCTCTCGCATTTTGTCCCCCCGTAATGCTTCCCGTGTTAGAAGCTTTTTCTATTTTGCCCTGACTAAAATTACTCCCCACAATGCCGCCAACCTGTAGATTTTGAGAATCTACTCCCGTGATGGCGCCGCTGTTAGAGACATTTTTTATGGTGCCTTTGTTATACCCACTGATACCGCCCAAATAGTAGACAATTTTGTCATAAGAAATATTTGCGGCATTAGAGGCATTCTCGATGGTGCCGTCGTTAATTCCCGCTATGCCGCCTATATTATTTACATTACGGTCGATAGCAAGCGTCATACTGCCCGTATTGCGGACGTTCTTTATCGTGCCTTGGATATTGTAGCCCACGACTGCGCCAATAGCATTGGGGTTCCACTCTCCTGTTGCGTCAGTAAATTTAACGCCGCTGATTTCAAGATTTTCAATCGTTCCATCATTCATCCGAAACAAACCACCATAGCTATAATCGCCCAGCTTGATGGTAAGATTGGACAGCTTGTGATTCAGCCCGTCGAACCTGCCCGTGAAGCTGCCAGGCGACCCAATGGGCGTAAAATCCCCTGCGCCGTTCATATCAATGTTATCCGCCAGCATATAGTTTCCGTCGAGGTTATTTTGCATATTCTGCAATTCTTCTTTCGTGCTGACAAGTTTGTAGTTGTACGTCGTGCCGTTTGTGTTGTATCCCGACTCACCGCCCGTCGCCGAGCCGATATGGATTTCCCCGCCGCTGTTCGCGGTCAGCGTGACATTTGTATTGATTGCGCCGCCATTCTTCACATCCGCCACATTCTTGAAGGTGATATTGTTCCCTTCCACGACAACGGTATCCGCGTTCAATTTGCCCAGATTGATGACGTCGCCATCGGCGATGCTCGCCGCAGACAACGCGGAGGTTGCCGTCGTATAGTCTGCCAGTTGGGCATCGGTGAGATTTTTCGTCGAGAGATACAGGTTCCCCACATTTATTGTCGCGCCGTCGCCAATCAAGATACCGTTGGGGTTCACGAGGTAAATGTTCCCCGTGCCTTTCAATATGCCTTGAATATCCGACACCGCACTTCCGGTGACATAGTTCAAATAATTCTTGTCGTGGAAGTCCACGGTCTTACCGCCGGAGATGGAAAAGTCCACCCACTTGATGAGGTTGTCCTGTGCCGTGCTGGTGATGTCCATGACGTTGCCAGTGGTCTCAATGCTCACCGCCGCATCCTTGCTGTCTAAGATAGGATGGGCATACAGCACGGGCGAAAAGCCCAGCGTCCCCGCCGTCAGGGCTGCGCAGATGGCAGCTGCCAAGCGGCGCAGGCTTTTCCTCTTGTAGATTTTCTTCATTTCAATCCGTCCTTTCTTTCCACCGGGGACAGAAGAAAGGCACTCCCTCCACGGCTTGCCTGCCCTTCTGCCTGTCCGATGCACCTGTTGTTGCAACAAACTCCGTGCGAAACGATGTTTCGCATCCCTAAAGGGACTAACTCCGTGTCGCTACGCCCTTACACGAAATCTAAGCTTCCACTGCGCCTTTGGCTTGTGCTCGCTAAGATTTCATAGTAAAATCACCCGCAGGAGACAGACTGCGCCCATGGGACGCAGTTCTCCTGCGGGTGATCACATTCCTTATGGAGTTTTTGGGACGACGGGAAAGGGGCTACACGCTTATCCCCCCCCGGAGGACAAACAGACTTGTGGTGTGTACAGCTTGCTCTTCCCACCGTCTTTGCTTCATTATCCTTCCCTCCCGTCATCCGTCGACCTTCCCTTGGAGTTTACCATGGGGCGGGCAAATTTTCAAGACGGATTGTAAAAGTGGTCGATTTTTCGTAAAAGTGGTCAGTCTTTCAGATTTTTTTCAGATTTCACAACGTATTTTTTGTGGTACAATGAAAGAAAAGCGACGGAGGTGGCAGGAATGGAAGGCACAAGAAAGCCCATGCCTGTGGGGGTGGAGGATTTCAAGGAGTTGGTCTCGGAAGACTATTTTTTCATTGACAAAACAGGTTTTATCAGGGATTACATCGATGCCAAGGGAAAAGTCACCCTCATCACTCGCCCCCGCAGATTCGGCAAAACGCTGACCTTGTCCATGCTGCAGTATTTCTTTACGGCAGAACATGCGGTGGAGAACCGAAAGCTTTTCGCGGGGCTTGACATCGAACGCGCCGGGGAGCGGTATATGAGGGAACAGGGATCTCTCCCGGTGGTCTTTTTGTCCCTCAAGGATGTACAGCGGCCCAACTATGCCTCGATGCTTGCCATGCTCTCCCTGCTGTTGCAGGAAGTCTACGATCATTACGTGGAGCTTCCGCACCCTGACAAAGCAAAGGGGACGCAAGCTCCCTACTATCGACGCATCTTGGCAGGAGAAGGCACCGAGGAAGATTTGGTCATATCTTTGAAGCGGCTAATGGAATACATGGAAAAACAGTGCGGGCAGAAGCCCCTGCTCCTCTTGGACGAATACGATGCCCCGATCCTCTCCGCGTGGGAAAACGGCTATTACAAGGAATGTATCGCATTTATGCGGGGATTCCTCAGCGCCGCCCTCAAGACGAATCCCTCCCTCGGTTCCGCCGTACTCACGGGCGTGACGCGGATTTCCAAGGAAAGCATTTTCTCCGGGCTGAACCATCTCAACGTCTGCTCGGTACTGACGGAGAAGTACAGCGACGCCTTTGGCTTCACGCAGGAGGAAGCGGCGCGGCTCATGGAGGACTGCGGCGTGGGAGATAAGCTCCCGGAGCTGAAGCGCTGGTATGACGGCTACCTGATTGGCGGCACGGAGATTTATAATCCCTGGTCCGTCATCCAGTTCGTGGATCACGGTTGCAAGTTCCGGCCCTACTGGCTCAACACCTCCGGCAATGCCATCCTGCGAGATCTCCTGGCGCGGGTGGACAGCCGCAGGCAAAGGGATCTCTGCGGGCTGCTCCACGGGAAGCCGGTGGAAGCTCCCGCCATGGAAAACTTCGTATTCGGAGACATCCGTAGCAGTCGAGATGCCCTCCTGATGCTCCTTATGACCACCGGTTACTTGAAGCCTGTGGAAATGTGGAAGGACGAGAACGATACGGACTGGGTGAGGCTCCAGATTCCCAATATGGAAGTCCGCACGGCCTATCACAGTGAGATCCTGAACCATATCGTCCCCAGTCAGGGAGAGACACTGCTACGGGATATGCTGCGCTCCATGGCGGAGGGAGATACGGAGGGCTTTTCGGAGAGCCTGTCGGATATTTTGCGGGATTTCGTGAGCTACCACGATGCCGCCCAGCCGGAGAGCTTTTACCATGGGCTCCTTCTGGGCTTTTCCGTGCTCATGGACGGCAAGTACCGCGTGGCATCCAACAAGGAATCGGGCTACGGTCGATTCGACCTTGCCTTCTTCCCGCTAAAGGAAAACACGCCCGGCGTCATCCTCGAAATCAAGGCGGCAAAGTCAGAGGATGAACTGGAAGCCAAGGCAAAAGAGGCGCTGTCGCAAATCGGAGAAAAGGCCTATGGGGCAGAGATGAAACGACAAGGCGTGGACGATGTCTGGCGCTACGGCATCGCCTTTTGCAGAAAGCGGGTTTGGATGGCGGGGGAATGAACCCTCCACCGCAAAATTTTTTCAAATTTATTTATTACAAGTCCCCTAGAAGGAAATTCCGCTTCTTTATCGAAGTAGGTAATTGAAATTATCTATCCGAAAGAAGGGAGCC
>JAFSWY010000202.1 GCA_017444295.1 Selenomonadaceae bacterium
AGTCGTCCAGATTGGCACAGATTGCGTGTATCTCCCAAGGAGACAAACCGCAGTCATAGTGGTGCTATGTCGAGGATTTGTCGACACAGGGAGGACACGCAAGATGTGTCAAGATGGGCGGCTGAATGAATCAGTGTTTCCCTAATATTGTAATTGGAACAAAGCAGTCTTAGGATTGCTTTGTTTTTTCTTTGGAGGATGATGTGATGAACAGCGGGATATTGGAGAATGTTCTGAAGGAATTTGAGAAGCTGGCAGCCATACCACGGAAGTCCGGGCATGAAAAAGCGGTCAGTGACTTTCTGAAGGGTTATCTTGAGGAGCTTGGCTTTCAGGCAGTGCAGGATGAGGTCTACAACATCATCGCTGACAAGCCGGCATCGGCTGGCTTTGAGAAGGCGCCACTGACCATCCTGCAGGGGCACATGGACATGGTATGCGTGGCTGAGGAGGGATATGATTACGACCCCTTGCGGGACCCCATCAAGCTCAAGCGCACGGAGGAATATCTGGAGGCAGAGGGAACCAGCCTTGGATCGGATGACGGCATTGGCGTGGCAGAGGCCGTCTATATCCTGAAAAACATGGAGAACCATGGCCCCCTGCGCCTTATTGTCACGGTGGAAGAAGAGCAGGGAATGAAAGGGGCCATTCATCTGGACAGACGCTATCTGGAGGATGCTTCGTTCTTGATCAACTGCGATTCCGAAAACTATGACGAGCTCACTGTGGGAAGTGCGGGAAGCGTCAATCTCGATTTCAGCCGAAAGATGACATGTGTGCCGTCCCACGTGGAGCATGCCTGGATTTTGGAAGCAAAAGGGCTCAAGGGCGGTCATTCGGGAGAGCGCATCGGGGATGGCAGGGGCAACGCCCTCCGCACATTGGCGGCAGCTATCCGTGCACTTCAGGAAAAGGGAGATGTGGAACTCGTTTCCTTTGACGGGGGCAAGGCCCGCAATGCAATTCCTTCCAATGCCCGGGCGATGTTTGCAACGGATATTCCGGAGACGGTGATCCAATCGGTATTGATGGAGCAGGAACAGCGTTTCCGGCAGATGTACGGTGCAGCGGATGAAGTCCGCTTCCTGTTGGAGGAAACGGGGTTGCCGGAGCACGTGTTTGCGTCAGAGGATACTTTGGCTCTTTTGCGGCTCATACAGATCATCCACAGCGGCGTATATGCCATGAGCCAGGCGGTTCCCGGCCTTGTGGAGACTTCCGCGAATCTCGGCGTCATCGGCACGGAGGGAGACAGGGTTTTCGTGCAGTGCTTGCCCCGCTCGGCCAGTGACCAGAAGATTGACGAGTTTTGCCGCACGGCAGGGGACTGGGCAGCCCTTACCGGCTTTGATGTGCAGATCGGCACGAAATCGCCGGGCTGGAAGGAGAACAAGGAAAGCAGACTGGCAAGGCTCATGGAGGAAATCT
Organism: Selenomonadaceae bacterium; assembly: GCA_017444295.1. Taxonomy (GTDB): domain Bacteria; phylum Bacillota; class Negativicutes; order Selenomonadales; family Selenomonadaceae; genus UBA3796. The sequence continues at coordinate 1,432 of JAFSWY010000202.1, forward strand.
TTCTGGAACAGAACGGGAAGCCCATGAAGGTTGGCACAATTCATGCAGGGCTGGAATGCGGATGGCATTTCCGCAAGAATCCCAATTTAGATATCGTGTCCATCGGCGTCACGACGCAGGAAATCCATAGTCCGAGAGAACGTTTGGTATTGTCCACGGTGGAACCGCAGGTAAGGCTCATCTGCGAGGCATTGAGGAGAATTGCAAAATACGATAAGTAAAGAACGGGACGGCACCACTTTTTGGTGTCGTCCCGCTTTCTGTGTCTATTATAAGGTTTCTTGCATTGCTTGCAGCAGGAAGAGGGAAGAGGTTGCTCCCGGGTCCTGATGGCCGATGCTGCGCTCGCCGAGATAGCTGGCACGGCCTTTGGTGGCGATGATGGTCTTGGTGTATTCCACACCCTTGGCGGCCGCTTCTGCTGCATCGGCAAGGGCTTCCTTAAGTTCCTTGCCGTCTGCCAATGCCTCTGTCAATGCCTTGTGGGCGGGGCAGAGGGCATCCAGCATGGTTTTCTCGCCTTCGGCAGACTTGCCGCGCATCTTGATGCCGCCAATGGCAGCCTCCAGTGCAGCGGCGAATTCCTCACCGCTGATTTCCAGCTTGCCCTTGCAGGCGTTTCCGGCCTTCATGAAGGCTGTGCCGTAAAGGGGCCCGGAGGCGCCGCCGACGGTAGAGACGAGCTGGGTTCCCACCCCTTTGAAAATGGTGCCGATATCCTGTCCTTCCCATTCGGGCAGCTTTTCCGCCACCTTCTGGAAACCGCGGGAAAGGTTGATCCCATGGTCGCCGTCACCGATGGCATTGTCCAGTTCCGTGAGGAAATCCTTTTCGGATTCGATTTTCTTGATGATGGATTGAAGCATCTCAATGGTCTTTTTTGTATCAATCATGTGAATCATCCTCTTTAGCGGCGCAGGGCCGGAGTATCTGCCTTGGCATCGTAGAGCTTCTTGAGCTCGTCATCAAGGCGAAGGAGCGTCAGGGAGAAACCGCACATCTCAATGGAAGTCATGTAGTTGCCCACCATGGTGTCATAGATCTTTACACCTTTTTCTGCCAGATAGTCCTGCACGAAGTCATTGATGACATAGAGTTCCATGAGGGGAGTGCCGCCCATGCCGTTGACCATGAGGACGACTTCCTTGTCTTTATAATCGATGTCGGCAAGAATCTTGTCCAAGAGGTGCTTGGCGATGTCATTGGCCGGGCCGATCTTTTCCCGATGGGTTCCCGGCTCGCCATGGATGCCGATGCCGATTTCCATCTCATCATCAGCGAGTTCAAAGCCCGGCTTGCCTGCGGCGGGAACGGTGCAGGGCGTGATGGCCATGCCCATGGTGCGCACATTGGCAATGACTTTCTCTGCAACGGCCTTGACTTCGGGAAGGGTTGCGCCTTCCTCTGCCTTGGCGCCTGCAATCTTGTGGACGAGGATGGTTCCTGCCACACCGCGGCGCCCTGTGGTGTAGAGGCTGTCCTTGACCGCCACGTCATCGTTGACAACAACATAGTCGGCTTTGATGTCCTCGTCGCCCGCCATGTCGATGGCCATTTCGAAATTCATGACATCGCCGGTGTAGTTCTTGACGATGCAGAGTGTGCCCTGTTTGGTGGCAACGGCCTTGATGCCCTCAAAGATCTGGTCCGGGGTCGGGGATGTGAACACGGCACCTGCCACAGCGCAGTCCAGCATGCCTTCCCCGACATAGCCGCCATGCGCAGGCTCATGCCCGCTGCCGCCGCCACTGACGAGGGCAACCTTATTGTCCGCTTTCTTTTCCGCACGAACCACGACATTGCCGCAGTCCAGCTTGCGGAGCTTCTTGGGAGCAGACTTCACCAATCCGCGAATCATCTGTTCCTCAACATCGGCCACATTGTTGATGAGCTTTTTCATAAAAAATCCTCCTCACTAATATAGTAATGCTAATATTAATATTATAACGCATAGTTCAAATTTTGCCAAAGGCAAAATATTCAAATTAACGTTTCGACAGGATTGTCCTGTCATAACGCATAGTTCAAATTTTGCCAAAGGCAAAATATTCAAATTAACGTTTCCCCGTTGGGACTAGCTTCGCGTCGCGACAGGATTGTCCTGTCAGAATGCTTTTCCCCATTCCTTCTCCAGCATCTCCAGTTTCCAGCGGGCATTGGCCGGGCTGGTGGAGGGCATCTTATGGAAATGGAGACCCGGGCGCTCCAGGAGCGCTTTGTTGTATTTCTTGAAGCACTGGAAGGATTTGCCGCCGTTGAAGCAAATGGTATGGATTCCTGGATATCTTTCGAGCAGGGCCGCAAAGTCGTTGCCCTGCTCGTTCTTTATATCAGAGTCAAGGCTGCCTGCCCTGTCGCATGTTCCGATGGAGTCCCAGAGGGCGATGTGATGGCGGAGCAGCATGGCGAGGCGTTCCTCGTAGGAGGACGGCGGGGCAGAAAGGTTTTCCAGGATCCGTGCCATGAGGGGCCAGAAACGGTTCTGGGGATGGGCATAGTATTGCTGTGCTGCCAAAGAGGCGACGCTCGGCATGGAGCCGAGGATGAGATGGGTACAGTCTTTGTCGATGCTTGGCGTGAAGCCGATGCAATGGGAAGATGGTTTGTCCATAGAACACCTCCGGTTGATCTTTTCTCAAATCCTATCACGAATTTTGTCTTTCTTCAAAAAGGATTTTTACGGTGTGGTCTCGTATAATTAACATGATAGAGTAAAAAATAGGGGGAGTGAATATGTCGATTGTTGCTGCTACTGTTGTTCCGCATCCGCCGCTCATCCTGCCGGAAGTGGGGCATGGCGAGGAGAAGGGGATACAGAAAACGATTGATGCGTATCGTACCGTCATGGAGCGCGCCGCAGCGTTGAAGCCGGATACGGTTGTGGTGACGAGCCCGCATTCCATCATGTATGCCGATTATTTCCACATTTCACCGGGAAGCGGTGCCAAGGGGAATTTTGCCCAGTTTCGTGCGCCGCAGGTGGAGGTTCGGGTCGATTATGACGAGGAGTTTGTCAAGGCCTTGGCACAGCGTTGCCAGGAGTCGTTCCTGGCAGCAGGGACATTGGGGGAGAAGAATCCGGCACTGGACCATGCTTCCTTGATCCCCTTGCGGTTCCTGCAGGAGCATCCTCTGGAGTTCAAGGCAGTGCGGATTGGCTTGTCGGGACTTCCTGCGAGGGATCATTATGCCCTGGGTCAGCACATCGAGGAAGTGGCGGAGAGTCTTGGACGCCGAGTGCTTCTCATCGCAAGCGGCGACCTTTCCCACAAGCTCAAGGAGGATGGGCCCTATGGTTTTGCCGGGGAAGGGCCGCAGTTTGACAAATTGACGATGCAGGCTCTGGGGAGCGGGGATTTCCTTTCCCTGTTGGAGATGGACCCGGATTTGGCGGAAGGCGCTGCGGAGTGCGGCCTGCGCTCTTTCTGGATCATGGCGGGAGCCATGGACCGCAAGCGCGTGAAGACAGAGGCGCTTTCCTATGAGGGCCCCTTTGGTGTGGGCTACGGTGTGGTATGGGTGCAGCCTGACGGGACGGATGCGTCGAGGAATCTCGGGGAGCAATTGGAGAATCGTCACAGAAGGCGCATGGAGGAGCGCAAGGCAGAGGAGGATGCCCTGGTCCGTCTGGCGAGGTTGAGCCTGGAAACCTTTGTGAGGACGAGAGGGTATGCGAAGCTTCCGGAAAATCTGCCGAAGGAGCTTACGGACAGGAAGGCAGGGGCATTTGTCTCCCTGAAAAAAGATGGGCGTCTGCGCGGATGCATTGGCACCATCCTGCCGACACAGCCTTCCCTGGCAGAGGAAATCCTGCAGAATGCTGTTTCTGCAGGACTCCATGACACGAGGTTCTCCCCTGTGCAGCCGAATGAACTGCCGGAGCTGGTCTACAGTGTGGATGTCCTGGGGGAACCGGAGCCCATTGACTCGCCAAAGGAACTGGATGTGCACCGCTATGGGGTCATTGTGCAGTGCGGCAGCCGGCGCGGCCTGCTCCTGCCGGATCTGGCGGGTGTGGACACGGTGGAACAGCAAATCGACATCGCGAGGAAGAAGGGCAATATCCGTCCTGAGGAGGAGGCCCAGCTTTGGCGGTTTGAGGTGGTCCGGCATCACTGAGATAATAATTTTATCCTTTTAAGGATTCAAAAAATTCTTGCCAAATTTTTGTTTTTGTGGTATAGTAAAGGCAAGTCGAGGGACGAGCCACTTGTTGATGATAATGCTAGCAAACAGGTGGCGGCATTGTTACAAACCGACATGAGATTGTGCAAAGGGGGAGAGTCCGATGGGGCAGTAAGACGCTTCCAGGGTCGGTATGAAACAGGATGAGATGACATGACAGCCACTTGCGGGAGAAGCAAGTGGCTGTTATTTATTATGTCAAAACGATATGGCTACTGTATGCGGAATGTGTTCAGCAGCGTGAGGATGGAGGCTGCGAGAAGGCCTCCGAATGCAATATCGGGGTTCAGGAAGGGACCGCCGAAGACCGTGAAGAGTCCCATGGCAGGCGGAAGCAGCAGGATCCATGCAAGATAGGAAATCATGCGGTTCTGGTGGATGATGCTGCGGGCGCTGCGGGCCAGCTTTATGGCAGGAATCAGGGCGTGGAGGCCGCCCTGCAGAACGATGTCCGGCTGCAGGGCGTTTTCGGAGGGCGGAGGGGCCGCATTCTCTTCGTGTGTGTCCTCTGACTCCTCCGGGCCAATGACTTCGACGCGATTGCGGGGAGGCTCCGTGTCTTTCTGCGGAATCAGTTGGATGGCAAGATCTGCCTCGGCAAAAACGGCCTGGTCGGTTTCAAGGCTGCCGGCCATGGCGATGCTTGCTCCCTTGGCCCGCATGAGCTGGATCTCTCGGGCTTTTTCCATGGGAGAAAGGTCGGCCCTGGCATCGTCGATGTCCGTGGCCTTTTGTATGGCGGAGGCGGTGCGCTGGCTGTCGCCGGTGAGCATGACAACGCGAAGGCCGAATTTCTGCAGGAGATGGATGGCAGCCGTGATATTTTTTGGAATCGCATCCTCCAGGGCAATGATGCCACGTGCATACTTCCCGTTGCTCACAAAAACGGGCATCTTGCCATGATAGGCAAGCTGGTCATTTTTTGTGAGGAGCTCGGCACTGATGTTGATATCTTCCTCTTTCAGCCATTTCAGCCTTCCCACGCGTACGGTCTTGCCGTTGACAATGGCCTCCACGCCGTAACCGGGGACTTCGTTGCATGCGGCGATCCGTTGCAGGCGAAGCTTGCGGGAGATGGCTGCGTTATAGAGGGTTTGTCCTACGGGATGCATGGAATCGCGTTCCGCAGAGGCGGCCAGGGCCAGCAGGGAGGATTGTGACATGCCTTCCGGGACGATATCGGAAATATAGGGATGGCCTTCTGTGATCGTCCCGTTCTTGTTGAGCACCAGGGTATCGATGTATTGCAGTTCATGCAGGGCTTTTGAGGATTTCAATTGGATTTCCTGCTTCGCGGCGAGCTTTGCGGCACGATAGATGGGGAAGATTCCGGCAAGGACATAGGGCAGGGGACATCCTGCAAAGAAAATGGCGATGAAAACGGCAGCCGTGGCAATGGGGGAGAGCCCCGTGCTGAACCAATAGGCGGACATCCCGCCAGCGAGGAGGGTATCCGTCAGGAGAAGATATTTTACAGGAATGGAATTTTTCATGGTGATTACCTCAATAGACAAAAATTTCGCCCCTAATTATAACGCTACTTGATGGTTTTTGCAAAAATTGATACAATCGAATTATTAGAGCAAAGAAAATTTTTCGGGATGGATGTGTTTGTATTGATTACCATAAACGGCAATGCGAAGATCAATCTCACCCTTGATATCCTTGGCAAGCGTGAGGACGGCTACCATGAGGTGGCCATGGTCATGCAGTCCATTGGGTTGCATGATACCCTGGAGATGGAAAAGACCTCGGGAGAGATACTTCTGGATATTGATGTGCCGGGTTTGGAGGCCGATGAGCGGAATCTGGCATGGAAGGCTGCAGATCTCGTCATCCGGCGGTTTCATCCGGGAGGCGGTGTCCATATCCGGCTGACAAAGCGAATCCCGATTGCCGCAGGGCTGGCAGGCGGAAGCACGGATGCCGCGGCGGTGCTTCGCGGAATGAACGAGCTCTATGGCCTGGGTCTTGAAGACGGGAAACTTTGTGAATTGGGAGCTGAAATCGGTTCCGATATTCCCTTTTGCATCATGGGGGGGACGATGCTCGCCACCGGACGGGGGGAGGTACTGGAGCGCCTTCCGGACATGCCGGGGATGTCTGTGGTGCTCGCAAAGCCAAAAATTTCGGTATCCACGGCCTGGGCGTATCAAAACTACGATGCGCATGGGGCGCAGCAGCATCCGGACAATGGGGCCATCCAAAGGGCAATTGCTTCCGGGGATGGAAAATCCGTGGCGAAATTGTTGTGCAATGTTTTGGAAAGTGTTACTATAAAAAGATATGAGGTTATTTCCAAGTATAAGCAAATGATGATGGAGCACGGCGCGTTGGCCAGCATGATGTCAGGCAGCGGTCCCACGGTGTTCGCGCTGGTGGAGTCGGAAGAACGTGCAAAAGATATTGCGGCCTTCATGCGGCAGGCTGCGGATGCTGAGGTTTTCGTCACGGAAACGGTCGGTCGTGCAGGATAGAGTGAAATCGGGGGGATGTCTATGGGCAAGAAGCTGGCGCCCATTTGTCTGGACAGCTATCAGCCCCTGCGGGAGGTTGTCTGTGAATCGCTTCGGGAGGCAATCCGCAAGGGAGTCCTGAAGCCGGGGGAGCGGCTGATGGAGATACAGCTGGCGGAGGAACTGGGAGTGAGCCGTACCCCTGTTCGCGAGGCAATCCGCAAGCTGGACCAGGAAGGGTATGTTGTGATGATGCCGCGGCGCGGCGCCTATGTTGCCGATATGTCCATTCGTGACGTGAATGAGATCTTTGAGATCCGTACGGCCTTGGAATCCCTTTCCAATGGGCTTGCGGCAGAACGCATCACATCCGAGGAATTGGAGACCTTGCAGCGGCTTTTGGTGCAGATTGGAAATCATATCAAGGACAATGATATGGACAGGATTGTCGAAACGGACATCAAGTTTCATGACCTTCTCTATCAGGCATCACGAAATTCACGGCTGGAGGGCATCATTTCCAATCTTCGGGAGCAGCTTACACGTTTCCGCACCCTGTCCATGTCCTATCCGGGACGCCTGGAGGAGACACTGGAGGAGCATCGTGCCATCGTGGATGCGATTGCCCAGGGGAATACGGAGGCTGCCCAGGAAGCTGCGGAGCGACATATGGAACGTTCGGAGCAGACGCTCATGAATGCGATGGAGGCTATGAAAACGCCGGATGACGCGAAGAAATAAGAAACAATCCAAGGGAGGAATGGATGATATGTCGAATTTAGTCACCGTTGTGCTTGCCGCAGGCAAGGGAACGCGAATGAAATCAGCCCTGCCGAAGGTTTTGCATCGGGTCGGAGGGAAGCACATGCTTCAGCATGTGCTGGATGCCGCAAAGGCTGCCGGGGCAAAGAGAAATATCGTCGTGACAGGCTTTGGCGGGGAGACGGTCCGGGAAGCCATCGGCAGTCAGGCGGAATTCGTCACACAGGAAGAGCAGCTGGGGACCGGCCATGCCGTATTGCAGGCGAAACCACTGCTTGAGGGCGAGACCGGGACGGTCATGGTTCTCTGCGGCGACACGCCGCTGCTGACAGGCGAACTTCTCAAAAAGCTCTATGACTCCCATCTGGAAGCAGGCGCAAAGGCGACGGTCCTCACGGCAATCATGCCGGATCCCACGGGGTATGGACGTATTGTCCATATGGCAGACGGCACGGTGGAGAAAATCGTGGAGCATAAGGATGCCACAGAGGAGGAGCGGAAGATCAGGGAAGTCAATTCCGGCATCTATTGCTTTGAGGCCAAAGAGTTGTTTTCTGCCTTGGGTGAGGTGAAGAACGACAATGCCCAGGGGGAGTACTATCTGCCGGATGTGCTGGAAATCCTCCGCAAGCAGGGCAAGAAAATCTGGGCGGTTGCAACGGAGGATTACGAGTCCACCTTTGGAATCAATTCGCGCAGCCAGCTGGCGCAGGCGGAAAAGATTCTTCGCCATCGCAAGAACGAGGAACTCATGGCAGAGGGCGTTACCCTTATGGATCCCGACAGCACCTTTATTGATGCGGATGTGAAGATCGGCAGGGACACGGTCATCTACCCTTTCACCTGGATTGAGGGGAAGAGCGTCATCGGGGAGAATTGCGAACTCGGGCCGAATGTCCGCCTGCAGAATGTCACCATCGGCAACGGGGTGACGGGGCAGTTCACCTATGCCCATGATGCGGTAATCGATGATGGGGTTGTGCTGGGACAGTTTGTCCATATCCGTCCCGATACGCATCTCATGGAGAAGGTCAAGATCGGCAATTTCGTCGAGGTCAAGAATTCCAATGTCGGGAAGGGGACGAAGCTTCCGCATCTGTCCTATATCGGCGATTGCGATATGGGAGCCAATGTCAATATGGGATGCGGGACGATTACGGTCAACTATGACGGCAAGAAGAAATTCCGCACGGTTGTGGGAGACAATGCTTTCATCGGCTGCAATTCCAATCTCGTGGCACCGGTAACCATTGAGGACAATGCCTATGTAGGCGCGGGTTCCACCATAACGAAGCGGGTTCCTTCCGATAACCTGGCGATTGCGCGTGCCCGCCAGACCAATATTGCCGAATGGGGAGACAAGAGGAAGTAAAGCGAATGTACGAAAGTATATTTTGTGCTTGATTCGTTCGTTCCTTTATGCAATAATGAGAAGAACGCTACATTCTGTTGCAGTCAAATAGTTTGTGTATCATGATTTGGAGGATTTTGACAAATGGCATTTGACACTGGAAACCTGCGTATACTGACGGGAAATGCAAACCCCGATCTCGCAAAGAAGATTGCTTCCCATATTGGCGTTGAGCTTTGCGAGGCATTTGTTGGCCATTTCAACAACGGTGAGACACAGGTGATGATAGGCGAGAGCATCCGTGGCAAGGATATCTTTATCATTCAGCCGACTTCCCAGCCGGTCAATGACAACCTGATGGAACTTCTCATCATGGTGGATGCCTGCAAACGGGCTTCTGCGCACAGCGTCACGGCAGTGGTTCCCTACTATGCCTATGCACGGCAGGATCGCAAGACCCGGGGACGTGAGCCGATCTCGGCGAAGCTGGTGGCGAATCTCCTGCAGACGGCCGGATGCAGCCGTGTGATTACGGTGGATCTGCATGCAGGGCAGATACAGGGATTCTTTGATATCCCCGTGGATCACCTGGCTGCTGCACCGGTGATTGCCAAGTATCTCAATTCCCAGAGTTATGAGGATGTGGTTGTGGTATCCCCGGATCTCGGCGGTGTAACCCGTGCCCGTGCTTTGGCGGATTACCTGCATGCCCCCATTGCCATCATCGAGAAGCGCCGCCCCAAGCCCGGCGTTGCCGAGGTCATGAACCTTATTGGCGAGGTCAAGAACAAAACGGCAATCCTGATTGACGACATCGTGGATTCGGCGGGCTCTCTTATCGAGGGCACCAAGGCATTGACAAAAATGGGCACGAAGTCCGTTCTTGCCTGCTGCTCCCATGCGATACTGAGCGGCCCTGCAACAGAACGCATCAAGGATTCCGATTTGGAGAAGCTCATCATCACGGATACGATTGCGCTTCCTCCGGAGAAGCGCCTGGACAAGATCGTGGTGCTCTCCATGGCAGAGCCGATTGCCAGTGTCATCAAGTGCATCCAGTCCCACGAGTCTGTGAGCAAGCTGTTTGACAACAGGGCATGCCAATAAATTTGTGAAGATGCAGACAAGGCATCAGGCAATCCCAAGGCCGGGATTTGCTTGATGCCTCGTTATACTATGGGCACTTTTGGAAATGAAGGATTAGGAGGATTTTTTTGTGGATTTAAGTATTGCCGAGTTGCTGAAAACCATTATACTGGGCATTGTGGAAGGGCTTACCGAGTGGCTGCCGGTGAGCAGCACGGGGCATATGATCCTCGTGGACGAGTTCATCAAGCTGGACGTGAGCAAGGCGTTCATGGACATGTTCCTCGTGGTGATACAGTTGGGGGCCATCCTTGCTGTTGTAGTGCTGAACTTTGAGAAACTCAATCCCTTTTCTTCATGGAAGACGAAGCGGGAGAAGCAGCTCACGGTCAGCCTTTGGTGCAAGGTCTGCGTGGCTTGTGTCCCGGCAGCGGTCATCGGCCTCATGTTCAACAAATACATGGAAGAGCATTTCATGACTGCCCCGGTGGTGGCGGGAACCTTGATCTTCTATGGCATCATGTTCATTTGGGTGGAGAACTATAACAAGCATCGCCGCCCGAGGGTGCGGGATCTCGACCATTTGGACTATCGGACGGCACTCATCATCGGCATGTTCCAGGTGCTTTCCCTGGTGCCGGGAACCTCCCGCTCCGGTGCGACGATCCTGGGCGGCATCCTGTTTGGCGCTTCCCGTTATGTGGCGGCGGAATTTACCTTCTTCCTGGCAATTCCCGTCATGTTCGGCGCCAGTGCCCTGAAGATGGTGAAGTTCGGGTTCCATTACACAGGGGAGGAAGTTCTGATTCTTATCGTCGGGATGGTGACGGCCTTTGTCGTGTCCATCCTGTCCATCAAGTTCCTGCTGCGCTACATCAAGAACAACGATTTCAAGGCGTTTGGCTGGTACCGGATCGGCCTTGGCATCCTGGTCATCGCTTACTTGCTCTTGGTGGGAGATCCCACAGCAGACTATTGAGGAGGATGCGGCGTGAAGATCATTGCTGGCCTTGGCAATCCCGGCGCGGAATATGCGAAGACGCGGCACAATGTGGGCTTTATGCTCGTAGATGCCCTGGCGGCGAAGCTGGGGGTTGACGATTGGCGGGAAAAGTATGATGCCATGGTATTGGAGACGCGCATCGGGCTTGAGAAAGTGCTTTTGGTGAAGCCACTTACCTATATGAATGAGAGCGGAAGGGCCATCGGCCCCTTGTTGAGCTGGTATAAACTGGAGGCAGAGGATCTCGTTGTTGTCCATGATGACATGGATATCCCGGTGGGGACCGTCCGCATCCGCAAGAAAGGCAGTGCCGGAGGACACAATGGAATCAAGTCCCTTCTCGCCCATGTGGGAGACGAGCATTTTGCCCGTGTGCGGATTGGTATTGGCCGTCCCTTGCCCGGCTGGACGGTTATCCATCATGTTTTGGCGCCCTTTCCTGCGGAGGATGTGCCGAAAATCAAGGAGGCCATCGATTATTTGCTTCCTGCGGTGGAGTGTATTGTGACGGAGGATGTGGACATGGCCATGAACAAGTTCAATCCCCGCAAAAAGAAAAAGGAAGAAACGAATGAGTGAAATTACGGCATTGTATGCCGACGAAAATGGAGAGATCTTTGATGCTCCCGGGTTCGCTGCCATGGGAAGAATCGGCTGGAAGAATGTTCCCTTGAAGCCGGAGGATCTCATCCCGCTTCCGGAAAGCGCGGATCTCATGTTCCTGCCGGAAAGGCTTGCCATGGGGATTTCCTCAGAGGGGGATGTCATGCCCATCACGGGACAGGCAGTGGCAGCGCTCCTGCCTGCCGGCTATACGCGGCTCTTCCTGCCCGCCTGCAGGAAAGAGGAGGAGGCGGAGCAGCTGCCGCTTTATGGGTATACTGCAGTCGCCCTTTACAAAGACACCTTGTATGCAGCGGCGGTCTATACGGACGAGAACGACAAATGGGACCCTGCCCGCTACAATACCCATGAACTGAAGAAGCTGGTGCAGCGGACGAAAAAGGAGCTCAAGGGCAATCGCATCGTGGAACAGGTGGGGAATTGCTCCTTGGAATGGCATTGCTGCACGGCACAGAATCTTTTTTACCGCCGCTGGGAGGCGGGGATTCCCACATCACCTGTCTGCAATGCCAACTGTTTCGGATGCATTTCCCTGCAGCCGTCAGAGTGCTGTCCTTCTCCCCAGAGCCGCATTTCCTTCCAGCCGACGCCGGAGGAGATTGCCGAGGTCGGGATTTACCATCTTTCCATTGCCCCCGATGGTATCATAAGTTTTGGGCAGGGATGCGAGGGGGAGCCATCCCTGGCGGCGGACAGGATTGCCCCGGCCATTGCATTGATCCGGCAGAAGACGAAGAAGGGGCAGATCAACATGAATTCTAATGCAGGCTATACGGAAGGCGTGAAGAAGATTGTGGATGCGGGTTTGGAATCCATGCGGGTATCCATCATCAGTGCACGGGAGGAATCCTATGATGCCTATTACCGTGCCGCCTATCATCTTTCGGATGTGAAGGCCTCCATTCGCTATGCTTTGGGCAAGGGTGTCTATGTATCCTTGAACATGCTCTGCTTCCCCGGCTTCAATGACCGGGAAGAGGAGATGGCCGCATGGCAGGAGTTCTTCCGGGAACTTCCCGTGCAAATGGTTCAGGTGCGCAACCTGAACATTGATCCGGATGCATTCCTGGCGGTCATGCCCGAAGCAGCGGGGCAATGCAGGGGAACACGGCATTTCCTGGAGGAGCTGCATGGGAAATTTCCCCGGATGGTCATAGGGAGTTTCAGTCATTATATTGAATAAAGGAAACACTGATTAATTCAACCGCCCATCTTGACGCATCTTGCGTGTCCTCCCTGTGTCGACAAATCCTCGACATAGCACCACTATGACTGCGGTTTGTCTTCTTGGGAGGAACACGCAATCTACGCCAATCTGGACGACTTCATTTAATCAGTGTTTCCTAAAAGCAGGAATTTTCGGAAGGGAAAGCGAATATATCCATATCAGGTTCTTGATGATGAAGGAGGTTTTTCTATGTTCCGCAACATTCCG
>JAFSWY010000203.1 GCA_017444295.1 Selenomonadaceae bacterium
AGCATCAGGAATTTGATGAGCACGATGCACCTTACTTCTGTAGAGGCCATGAATGCATTGCTGATTCCTCCTGAAAAGCAAAAGGATTTGCTGGCGTTGCTATAGGTGTTGTTGTTGAAGCAATGGATGAAATTGGTTCAGGGGAAAAAATCGAATTTCGGGTTGTGCGATGTCCCGCGAAGCCACGTTACCGCTTGGCTTTGCGGGATTTTTGTTTGTATTGGAAAATGAGAAATAGGGCAAGCGCAGGGCAGAGGGATTTCCCTCTGCTTTGCTGTTTTTATGGAGGGCTTCAAGATGTGTGCATACCATATGTGTCCTGCCTACCAGGACGTGGAAGCGAGGATTCATTGGAACCAAGGGCTGGTCTTTCTGTCGATGCGCAGCGGGAAAGAGCATCCTGCCGGTGTCCATATTGCGCTGAACCCGGCACAGGCGAAGGTGCTGGGCGAGTGTCTGCAAATTGCCGTGGGGCAGACGCCTGTGGGGTTGGTCGGCGCAGACTGCCATTTCTTCGGCGGCCTCACCGTGAAGTTTGACGGGACGGGGGACGAGCAGGAAGGCATTGTTGCCCTGCCTGTGTCCATCCATGCTGCCTAGAGGGGAGGGAAAGTCTGTATGCCAGCCACAAAATTTATCTGCCCCAATGGGGAGCGTGTGCCGATCAAGGAATGCCTTGCCTCCTGCAAACAGAAGGAGCGGTGCATGTTCCTGCCTACGCTTCGGGCTGTGGCAGAGTCCCTTGACCGTGGCATCAAGGAGGCCACCGTGACGGAGGTGATTGCAGGGGTGAGGGAAACCTACCTAAAGAAAACAACAGCCTATGCCGTTGACCCGCAAAGCGTCCTTTACTCCTTGCATGGACAGGCCGTCCATACCATCCATGAGGGGCATACCTCCGGGGAGATCTTGGGAGAAATAAGGCTGAAGGACAAAGTCACCAGCGGGAAGTTCGACCTTTATGGAAAAATTATCGATGAGGAGGAAGGGGTGCTTGGCGACCTCAAAGTGACCAGTTCCTATAAAATCATGAAGGCATTAGGCATCTACAAGGTCGATGTGCCAACGGGTGAGGTCTACAAGTCAGGAGCCAGAAAGGGACAGTCCAAGACGAGGAAGGAGTTCCGTTACGACGGGGTGCGCCACGTCTGGGATTGGGCAGTCCAGCTTAATTATTACCGGGTGCTTCTGGAGCAAGCGGGGTTTGCTGTGAACCGCATGTTCATACAGGCGATGTGCAGAGACAACAGCCTTCGCACAGCGGCAGAGAGAGGTATCATGAAGCCTGTCTATATCATCCCCATCCACCGCATCAGCAATCGCTGGCTGGAACGGTACTTTGGGAAGAAGGCAAAACTGCTGCAACAGGCAATGAAAAGCAAGCGTCTCCCATCCCCTTGCTCCCTGAAGGAGACTTGGGAGGGGAAGAAGTGTCTGGACTACTGCGATGCAAGGGAGAACTGCCCCCATGCACAGGAACTGGCGCTCCTGAAGGAGCAGAAGGTAATTTGATTATACATATCATATGGAGGGAAATGTTATGGCAAAGAAAGCAGCAACGGAAATCCGTACAGTAGCAACCGTGGAGCCGACAGGCTATCTGGCACTCAAGGACTTTGATTTCCATGAGGTGGTTGCATCCGAGATGGAGGGATTGGATGCCGTCTTTGACCGGATCAAGATGCCGTCGGGCGACACCACGGTATTCCAGATTCCGTCGGAAGACCCCGATGAACCGGAGCTTGCCAAGGAGTTCTCGGCGGTCATCCTCTATCACCACCCCATCCGTGCCTATTTCAAGGAGAAGTATACGGGAGGGACGAATCCCCCGGATTGTGGAAGCCTGGATGCCGTGGAGGGACACGGGAACCCCGGCGGCGCCTGCGAAAGCTGCATCTATAACGCCTTCGGCACAGGGGAGAACAACGCCAAGGCATGCAAGGAGCGCAGGAGGCTCTACCTCCTGCGGGAAGGGGAGCTTTTCCCTGTCATGATTTCGCTCCCCACGGGTTCCCTGAAGGAGTTCAGCCGCTACATCATGCGCAGTCTTTCCAAGGGCAACAAGACCAATGCCATCGTCACAAGGTTTTCCTTGGCGAAAGCCGTGAACAAGGGAGGCATTGCCTATGCAAAGGCGGTCTTCCGCATGGAACGCAAGCTGACATCGGAGGAGCTTCCTTTGGTTGCAAGGCTGTCCGAGCAGATTAAGGACATCAGCCAAAGGGTCGGCTTTGAGGAGGCGGACACGACCGAGGCGGAAATCGTCACGATGGAGCCGGAGGACGTGGCAGCGGTGTTCCACAAAACGGCATGAACATATGTTGCGGGAATGGCAGACAGACTTCCTGTCCTGCCGTTCCCGCTTCTTTATTCATTTCCATCGCTGCGAGCTGGTGGATTGAATTGGCAGGGAGGAAAACAGAACATGAGGAACAAGGACATCGTTTCGCAGTTGGAGAGCCTGAAGGAAAACAGCAGGAGTTTTCTGGATGCAAAGGAGCCGGAGCCCATCTGGCAGAATGACATTGAGGCACTGGATGAGGCCATTGCTATTATCAAGGCGTATCCTGCTTTGGAGAAAAAGGTCAGGAAACTGGAGCGCCGCCTGAAGAATCATGGGAACAGGAAGCCTCGCTGTTACAGGCTTCGGACGATGCTGCTTTGACGGATGGAGGGGAAGGAAATGTGCAGGAAGGATTTCGAGAACAAGGTGCGGGAGTGCGGCGCAGCCTATGGCATGGACATCTATTCTGACAACGAACTGCTGTCACTGGCCACGGGAGTGAATCCGGAAAAGTTCACAGGAAGCTTTCGGGAAATACTGCCTAAAATTCCGCCCAGGTTTTACCCTACATCGTAACGTCCATCGAATGTCTTGAAATTCTTATGTTCATAAGACTTGCCTAATCCTCCGAAGTAGGTTAAAATATATGCAACCTACATTAGGGAGGGAATATTATGTCCTGCATCACCAAGCAGCATATCGGCAAGTATACGTACCTATACGAATCCACCTCCTTTCGGAACGCGGAAGGCAAGCCGAGAAACAAAAAGATACGAATTGGAAAAATCGATCCCTATACCGGGAAAACGATTTACACGGAAGACTATCTGCGCCGCATGGAGGAAGCGGGAACTCCAGTCAAACAGGAGCCGCTTCCACCCAAGGATGCGGGCCAGGCAGCTGAGATTCTGGACTCCAGCCGACGTTTCGGGTCATTCCATCTTTTCCGGACACTTGCGGAAGACATCGGTCTTTTGCCTATGCTCCGAAGTGCTTTCCCGAAGAAGTTTGCGGAAATCTTCACGATGGCATGTTTTCTGGCGGAGTCCCGGGAGCCGCTCATGTACTGCGAGGAATGGCTTTCCCGGACAGCAGCTTTCCCGCTTGTCAAGCTGTCGTCCCAGAGGATCAGCGAACTGCTCTCGTCCATTTCCCTGCGCGAACGAAATTTCTTCTATCAGCAATGGATGGAAATGGTTCAGGAAGAGAACTATGTTGCCCTGGACATCACATCCATCTCATCCTATTCGCAGCTCATCCATGGGTGCGAGTGGGGATACAACCGGGACCATGAGGACCTGCCCCAGATCAACTTGTGCATGCTGTTTGGGGAAGGGAGCAGGTTCCCCATCTACCAGACCAGCTATCACGGCAGCCTGAAGGATGTTACCACGCTCCGTGCCACCCTGGATGAAGTGACGGCACTGGCACCCGGCAGCAAGCTCCGCGTGGTCATGGACAAAGGTTTTTACAGCACCCGGAACGTGGACGAAATGCTTTCTGCCAAACGCCCGGTCCACTTCCTGATATCTGTGCCGTTCACCAGCAGTTTCGCAAGAAAGCTGGTGGAAAGCGAGTGCCATTCGATTGACCGGCTTGGAAACACGATATTGACATCGGATGGTGCGGTTCGGGGGGTTCACAAAATCCGTGTCTGGCATACAAAGAACCGCCATACAAAGCTCCATGCACACGTATACTTCAATCCAGTGAAGGCTGTCAAGGAGCGCAACAGGTTGTATGCTTACGTGACGGAATTGAGACAGGAAGCATTGCGCGATCCGGACCAGCCAGGCCTGCAGGATGAGTTTCACAAATATCTGTCCATTCGCAAGTCTGCCTCCGCTCCCAGCGGTTACACAGTAGCCGTCAAAGAGGAGGTGGTCGAGGACAAACTGCGCACCTGCGGGTGGATGGTGCTTCTTAGTGACACCGTTGTGGACTCGCAGGAGGCTCTGGACATCTATCGCACCAAGGATGTAGTGGAGAAGAGCTTTGACCGCTTGAAGAACACATTGGATTTGAACCGTCTCAGGGTGCATAATGATGAACGCATGGAGAACAAGCTGTTTCTTGGCTTTCTGGCATTGCTGCTCATCAGTGCCCTTCACCAGCGCATGCAGAGTGCGGGGCTATACGCGAAATATTCCATGCATGAACTTCTGTTAAAGCTTCGCAAAATTCACATTGCCCGCTTCAAGGGATGTACAATCATGCAGCCCATTTCCAAGGAACAAAGAGAACTTTTTGAATCATTGGGGCTAAAACTTCCTG